>JANWWU010000089.1 GCA_025055595.1 Planctomycetota bacterium
CGTCGTGTCGACGATGCTGCGCCCCGTCGTATCGACCTCGACCGCGTGGCGCAGGGCGTCTTCCGGCGTCTTGGCGAAGAGCTTCACCAGCATCTCGATCACATACTCGTAGGTGTGGTCGTCGTCGTCGAGCAGGACGACATGCCAGCGCGGGGCCAGCGCGGTCTTCGTCTCCTCCTTCGCCTGCGGCAGCACCGAGGGCATGGCGCCAGTGTCGCATCGACCGCGACCGCTCAAGCCGTGCGACGGGCGGTGCGCGCGCCGCTGGCGGCCGATCTCCGCCGCGCCCGGACTACGACATGCACTCGCCGGTGCCGAGCTCGTCGAGGCTGAAGAGGCGCTCGGCGCCGATGTCGCGCAGGTCCGACTCCTGCAGGGCCTCGGGTCGGATCGCGCACAGCGGCTCGATCCGCGCCTTGAAGGCCTCGCGCGCGCGCTTGGCGGCGTCCTTGTCGAGGTCGGCGCCGGCCTGTCGGCGCAGCCAGGCGCTGAAGCTCTCGTCGGGGCCGCGGCGCTCGGCGAGGTACCAGCGCGCGAGCTCGCCGATCACCTCGACGACCTTGCGCGCCGGGATGCGGCAGATCGGGATCGCATGGTGCACGCGCGCGCCCTCGTCGGCGCCGCCGACCAGCAGCAGGTAGTGCGGGACCAGGCGGTCGCCGATCTTCGCCGCCGCGCCGTGCAGGCCGATCGTGCCGATGTGGTGCTGGCCGCAGGAGTTGGGGCAGCCGCTGATGTTGATGCGACCGCCGATGCACAGCGGATCGATGCCGCAGGCGGCGAGCCGCTGCTCGAGCTCCCGCGCCAGGTTCTTCGAGAGGGTGATGCCGAGCTGGCAGGTGCTGGCGCCCGGGCAGCTGACGACATCGGTGAAGACATGGGCCGGTCGCGCGAGATCGAGCTCGCCGAGCGCGCGGTAGACGGCCTCGAGCTTGCCGATCGGCACGCGGCGCAGCAGCAGGTTCTGGTCGTTGGTCGTCCGCACATCGCCGGCGCTCAGCTGCTCGGCGAGGTCGGCGAGCGCGCGCAGCTGGGCCGCGCTGAGGTCGCCGCGCGGCACGCAGACGCTGACCACCGCCAGGCCGGCTTCGCGGTGCGGGCGGCAGTTGTGGCGGCGCCAGCGGCCTTCCTCGCCCTCGGCCGGCGGAATCGGCGTCGGCTGCGGCGGCGGCAGGGCATCGGGCAGGACGCGGCCGGCGATGCCTTCGGCGCGCACGCCGGCGAGCTCCTCGGCGATCAGGGCGCGGAAGCCGTCTTCGCCTCTGGCCTTGAGGACGAACTTGAGGCGCGCGCGGGCGCGGTTCTGGCGGTCGCCGTGCTTGTGGTGGACGCGGACGATCGCCTCGCACCAGGGGATGAGGTCCTCGCGCGGGACGAAGGGCGCGACCAGGCAGGGCGCGACCGGCAGCGAGCCGAGGCCGCCGCCGGCGACGATGCGGAAGCCCGGCTGGCCGTCGCGGACGAGGGCGGTGATGCCGATGTCCTGGATGTTCACCTGCTGCAGCGGGTCGCGATCGCTGCCCGACATCCCGATCTTGAACTTGCGCGGCAGGGTGCTCGAGCGCGGACCGCGCAGGAAGTGCCGGAAGATCGCCTCGGCGTAGGGCTCGATCGCGAACGGCTCGTCGACCAGGGTGCCGGCGTTCGGGCTGGCGACGACATTGCGGATCGCGTTGCCGCAGGCCTCGCGGGTGGTCAGGCCCGCCTCCTCGACCATCCGCAGCAGGGCCGGCGTGTCGTCGAGCTGGACGAAGTGCAGCTGCACCGCCTGGCGGGTCGTGATGTGGACGATGCCGTTGGTGAAGCGCTCGCTCGCCGCGGCGAGGACCCGCAGCTGCTGCGGGGTCACCTTGCCGTAGGCCAGCTTGATGCGGACCATCTGGTTGAAGCCGCCCTGGCGCTGGCCGTAGACGCCGTGCACCAGGCGGAAGGGCTTGAACTCCTTGTCGGGATCGATGGCCCCGGCGTGCAGGGCGGCGATCGTCGAGGCGTACTTGGCGAGCTCGCGCTCGACGACCTCGGGCAGGACGCTCGTGCTCATGCCGGCATTCTAGGCGCGGCGGCCGCGCCGCTCATGCGTGGCGCGCAACCTTGCGATGCATTCAGGCGCAGAGCTCGCGCGCCGCCGCGCCCTGCGGCGCGATCGCGCGCTCGGCGAGGGTCCACTCCTCGGCCAGCTCGAGGCTCTCGCCGGGCTTGAGCACCTGGAAGGGGCCCATCGTCTCCATCTCGATCATCGCGTCGCCGGGCGCGCAGTAGAGCGCGAGGTTGGCGTTGGCCGGATAGGGCAGCCCGCGCTGCAGGGGGCAGCGGATGCCGAGCGTCAGCCCGCGTGCCGGGTCGCTCAGCGCGATGATGCCGGCGGGAGCGAGGAACATCCGCTTGGTCTCGCGCCCGCAGGGGGTCAGCACATAGGCATCGTCGGTCAGGGCGCCGTGCTCGTCGCGGAAGGAGCCGGTGCCCTGCCCGGCCCAGGTGCGGAAGTAGGTGATGCTCGCGGTGTCCCAGCTGCTGCCGTCGCCGAGCGGGACGACATAGCGCGTCGTCGGCGTCGGCCTGGTGCAGGTCAGGCCCCACAGCCCGCAGCCGAAGAGCAGGTTGCCGACGTTCTCGACGCGGTTGACGACGAGCAGGCGGTCGTCGCGCACGACGCGGACGAGCAGCGAGCGGACGGTGCCGGTCTCGGGGCAGGGCGCGCCGCGCGCCAGCACCCCGTCGGCGAGCAGGGCGCAGCTGCCGGCGGCGTCATCGTTGGCGTAGGTCTGCTCGTCTTCGTCGGCGCCGTAGCGCGAGGTCCACACGCGGTGCCCGCCGCGCAGCGCCCAGCTGCGCGGGCCGGCGCGGCGCACCAGGCGCGGCGGCGCGGCGTCCTCCCAGAACAGCAGGTTGTCGCCCGCGCGCGGCGAGAGCCAGGCGAGGCGCGGGCCGAGGCCATAGACGACGACCGCGCGCAGCCGCGCGCTCTCCAGCTCGACGGCCGGCAGGCCGCGGAACTCGGTGCAGCGGATGCTGAAGCTCATGCGCCCACTCTAGGTGCGCGCT
>JANWWU010000035.1 GCA_025055595.1 Planctomycetota bacterium
AGTCGCAAGCGTGACGAACCACCCGCCAGTGTGACGAGTGAAGTGCGCCACCTCGGGGATATCCCACCAGCATTCCCAGGCTGGGCGTTCATGTGCTTCCGGCTGAGTGAAAGCTCGGATTTCCGATGGCTTGGGGTAATCGGCAGCGCTCATGCCATCATCTCGTGACATGTCAGGCTTATTTTTGCAATTCGGCTCTTGATAATACCGCCGGTTGCGCATAAATTCCGGTACAATTGCAGCGCCATTCGGCAAAAAAGCGATAAGGTAGTCGTGATCGTCGGCACGAATGTCATACCCCTGGCCCCAGGGGTACCAAGTTCCGCCAGCGTAATAGCCGAACCATGGCCGTGGGTAGTTGGCAGGATATGATGGATTCCCGTTGGGGGTCCTGCTGCTGCCGATGCCTTCGTCCGTGTCGGCAAGAGCCAAAAACCGCACCTTATTGCGGGGGAGATACACGGGGTCGCCTCGCCAGCAAGCGGCGATGGCGCGGCGAAGTTCACCCATCGTTAGCACGCGGAAGGGATTGGGTCGACTGGCTGTTTTATCACTCTCCAAGTAATCAGCGACGGGAATCGAATTCTGCGCAAGGCCCCCGACGATCTTCGGCGATGGGCCGAACATCCGATAGTAATGTTGGCCCGTTTCGTTCGATGGTGCGCCGCCAGTTGTAGCGGGCATGTTGATCGCAATCCCGTGAACGCCCCCCGTTTGGATCGCCAGCGCGCGCGCGCGGCGCAGGTCCCAAGCCAGCTGTTGTGCGGCTTTTGCGACTTCAGCGTCCTCGCCACGCCTGGTCATGCTGCCGGCAATCATTCCGGCGACGAGGGCGATGATGCCGACGACGATGAGCAGCTCGATCAAGGTGAACCCGCGCGTCATTGCAGGAGCCTCCAGCCGCTGGTAGCATGGAGATTGTCATCATTGTCACTTTCTGTGCGAATCGGGTTAGCGAGTCCGTCGGGGCCGCGGCTCATCAATTCATACATGAAGACGCTAGTTTTATGCGCATGGGTGCGACAATCCGAGTTTTTGTCAGTCGTCTCTTCTCGACCCTGCGGGGTCAGGCCGAAGCGCTCGGATTTCACGGTGGTGACGATCGGCCCATCGACGCGCCACAAGCTGCTGTTCGGTCTTCCGCCGCTGACGCCTGGCGTCACAGGGCAAATATAAATCAATGGTTTCTTCCAGTGATCAACGAGCATAAAACCGCCACTAGCAGCAGGTGCCAGAGCAAGCTGCGGGTCGATATCGTTGGTCAGGTAATCGTCGCCGAAACCCCAGGATCCGGGACTGTTCACCACCGTCTGGCCCCTCTTGTCGTATTCCGAGAACCCGCTTCCACCAATCCCTTTGACTTGCACCTGCCCGCTCATCACGGCGACGACCGCGCGCTCCCAGGCGAGTCGATTGACCAGCGCGGCATAGACCGGGCGGTTATCATTGAACGATTCTTGCCGGTCTTCCCTGGGGTCTTCCCATTCAGTGGATCCCAAGCTGACAATCGCGATACGATCACCGGTAATATAGTGGTCGCCTCCGGGACGATACGCACGATAGGCTTTATCGACATCACCTTGAGCGTTCTCACCCCATTCTTTCAACTTGTTGCGCTTGACGCGACTCTCGACGAGGGCGTCCTTGCTCTTCGAATAGGCGAGGCAGTAGACAAGGCGCTCGGCGCTCTCACAGCCCGCTGCGGAATCATCAAAGGGCTTGTCACGGTGATCGAAATACGGGAATGCCCCGACATCGCGCTTGAAGAAAAGCATTGCGTTGTTGATTTTTTCGAGGACACTACTGGTGCTCGTCACCGCTGATTGACGCCGCGCGACACCGACCATCGGCATCGCCATCGCGGCGAGCATGCCGATGATCGTGATCACGATCAGCACCTCGATCAGCGTCATCGCACTGGTGGTGCTGTGGCGCAGCAACCGTGGCAGCGCTCGGCGAGGGGACTTGACGACCAGCGATTGCGACGCTAGCATATCTCTCCCTTTGCGAACATTATCGCCATATGCGCTGCTGTCTGCGAGCCGTCATTCGGCTGACGAACACCGCGTGCGTGATGCAGCTGGTGTCTGTAGATGACAGTGGAAGCGATGTGCAATGCATGCGTGCAGCGTAAGACAGAGCGCTAGAAACGAACGACTGCTGGAGGCAGGGCAGTCAGCGAGAAAACCGAGAGTCAGGACATGCAAGCGCTCCAACTCCCCAACTTACGGCTGAACTGCGTCCTCGCGCCGCTGACGGCGGCGGCGGTCGGAGCGCTGGCGGTGCTGGCGGTGGCGCTGTATCAGGAGCGCCAGGGCGAGCAGATGGCGCGGCGCGACAGCATGGCCGCGGCGCAGGTGGTGGCGGCGCTGCTGCCTGAGCAGGAGGCGCCGCCGCTGGCGGCATGGTTGCCAGCGAGCGGATGGCAGGGCGCGGCGCTGCTGCGCGTGCACGGCGAAGAGGTGCAGGTGCTGGCGCGGGCGGGCGACATCCGGCTGCCGGCGGAACCGACGCCGGCCTTGCTCGATGCTTACCGTGCGCCGCAGTGGTGGGCGGCGGACGGCCGCGTGACGGTGGCCTGCGTGCGCATGGCGCAGGAGGGCCTGCCGTCGCTGGTGCTGCTGCAGCGCGCTGAGGAGCGCCGCACGGCCTGGCCGCTGTGGGGCGCGCTGGCCGCCGGCACCCTGCTGCTTGGCGGCGCCCTCGGCTGGTACCTGGTGGCGCGGGTGTATCGGCCGGTGCAGTGGATGGAGCAGGCGCTGGCCGCAGCCGCCGCCGGCCGCGCGCTGCCGCCGGACGAGGTCAGCAGCGAGGAGACGGCGAGCCTGCGCAGCTCGCTGGCGCTGCTGCTTGCGCGGCGCGGCGAGGCAGGGAACGGCGATGCTCCGCCGTCGCGCGCGTGAGGGCTGGACGCTTGCCGAGCTGCTGGTGACGCTCGGCGTGATCGCGCTGCTCGCTGGCCTGCTGCTGCCCGCTAGCAGCACCGTGCTGCGCTACGCCCGCCGCGTCGCCTGCGCGGGGAACCTACGGCAGGTCGCGCTGTGCGTGCACGCCTACGCCGGCGACTGGGACGGCCTGCTGCCGGCGGAAGGCAACCTCGGGATCAAGGAGGCGGCGAAGTCGCCGGCCTGGTTCGACCGCCTGCCGCCCTATGTCGACGAGCGCGATGTGCGCGGCCGCTCGATCTTCCAGTGCCCGGCCTTCCGCTGGTCGGGGCCGCAGGTCTTCGATCACGCCAGCCCGAAGTCGTACAAGATGAACGCCTACCTCGACGAGGCCGGGAGGCCGCGGCACTATCGCCTCGGCAGCGCGCGGCGCGAGGGCGAGATCGTCCTCTTCGTCGATGCCGTGGCGGGCGAGACCGGGATGGGCCAGTGGGGGCACTGCCTGGCGAGCGCGGTCAGCGATGAGCGGCACCGCGGGGCGGTGAATGTGCTGGCGCTCGACGGGCGCACGGTCAGCGCGGTGCCGCGCTCGCCGCAGGGCTGGGCCAAGGGCCTGCGGTGGTTGCCCGAGGGCTGGGCCGGCGGTCCCAAGGACTGAACGGCGCGCGGTCCTGCCTGGCGCGCGCCCGGTCGCGCCGACGATGCCGCCATGCGCTGGCTGCGGGCCTGGCGTGCGGCGGTCGTCCGCGAGGGCGAGTGGATCCTCCGCAACCTCTGGGCGCTGCTGTGCGCGACCGGCGGCGAGGCCCGCCGCCGACCGTGGCTGACGACGGCGCTGCTGGCCGGCGGCGTCGCGCTGACCGCGCTCAGCGGGCTGTGGGACGGCGCGCTGTCGGAGTGGGCGAGGGCGCGCGCGGACTGGAACGATCCCGTCCATCGCGCGGCGCGCTTCTGGCGCACCTTCGGCGCCTTCACCGATGTGCTGACCTGGACCGCCCTGCTGCTCTGCGCGGGGCGCCTGCTCGGCCGCGAGCGCTGGTGCCGGCTCGGCCTCGCCTGCCTGCTCGCCGCCTCGCTCGCCGGGCTCACGGCCAATCTCTTCCGGCCGACGATCGGCCGCGCGCGGCCCGACACCGAGGCGGGCGTGTGGGCGCTGCGCGGGCCGGTGTTCTCCGCGCGCTGGCAGAGCCTGCCGTCGGGGCACTCGGCGACCTCGATCGGCGGCGGGGCGGCGCTGGCGTTCTGCGCTTCGCCGTTCGCGCTCGTCGCCCTGCCCAATGGCCTGTTGGTGGCGGCCTCCAGCGTCTACTTGAACCGCCACTGGCTGAGCGACGCCGTCGGCGGCCTCGGCCTGGGCCTGACTGCCGGCGTGCTGGTCGGTCTGGGCTTCCGCCGCCTCGAGCGCGCAGGCGGCTGGGTGGGGCGCTCGTGATCGAGCTGCAGTTTCGCGATGGAACGCTGCTGCTTGCCGGGCTCCCGCCCGACGGCGGCCTGCTCGCGGGACTGGTCGCCTGGGACGAGCGCGCGCAGCTGCATCGCGCGGCCGCCGTCCGCTATGCCGAGATCGTCCGCCTCCTCTATCGCCAGGGCGCGCCCTACCGCGATGCCGCGCGCGCCTATCGCGAGCTGCAGCTTGGCGAGCGCGCGCCGCGGGCGCTGCGGCCCTATCAGCAACAGGCGCTGAGGGCCTGGGAGGCGGCGCGGCGGCGCGGCGTGATCGTGCTGCCGACCGGCGCCGGCAAGAGCTATGTCGCGGTGCGCGCGATGCTCGCCTGCCAGCGCTCGACGCTGGTCGTCGCGCCGACGATCGAGCTCGTCGAGCAGTGGGCGCGCGACCTCGAGCAGCGCTTCGCCTGCCGCGTCGGACGCTACGGCGGCGGCGAGCGCGAGCTCGCCGAGATCACGGTCGCCACCTACGACTCGGCGGTGCTGTTCATGCCCTGGCACGGCAACCGCTTCGGCCTGGTGGTCTTCGACGAGTGCCATCATCTGCCGGCGGAGGTGACGAGCCAGGCGGCCTGGCAGTGCCTGGCGCCCTTCCGCCTGGGTCTGACGGCGACGCCCGAGCGCCGCGACGGGCTGGAAGCGCGCCTCGCAGAGCTCATCGGCCCGATCGTGCATCGGACGGCGATCGGCGAGCTGGAGGGCCGCTACCTCGCCGACTACCAGGTGGAGCTGATCGAGGTGGCGATGGATCCCGAGGACGCCGCCCTCTACGCGGCGCAGCGCGCGCGCTATCTCGCCTTCGTGCGGCGCGCCGGCATCGAGCTGGCGGCGCCCGACGGCTGGCAGCGCTTCCTGGCGGCGGCGGCCCGCGATCCCGAGGGCCGGGCGGCGCTGCAGGCATGGCGCGTCCAGCAGCGGCTGGCGCGCGCCAACCGCGCCAAGCTCGCCGCGGTCTGGCGGCTTCTGCGCCGGCATGCCGGCGAGCGCGTGCTGATCTTCACCGATGACAACGACACCGCCTACGCGATCGGCGAAGCGCTGCTGCTGCCAGTGCTGACCCACCGCACGCGGCCGCCGGAGCGCCGGGCGATGCTCGATGCCTTCCGCAGCGGGCGCTGGCCGGTGCTGGTGACCAGCCGCGTGCTCAACGAGGGCGTCGATGTGCCGGAGGCCGCGGTCGGCATCGTCGTCAGCGGCTCGGGCAGCGTGCGCGAGCATGTGCAGCGCCTCGGCCGCATCCTGCGGCCGCGCGCGGGCAAGGTCGCGGTGCTCTACGAGCTGGTGTCCGCGGGCACGGCGGAGTATGCGACCTCCGAGCGGCGCCGCGCCCATGCCGCCTTCGGCGCCGAGGGCTGGCGGGACGAAGGCCCATGCTGACGCGCCACCTGCTGCGCTACAGCGTGCACGAGGGCCGCGTCGAGCCGCGCTGGTGGCGCGACAGCCCCGGCCAGCGGGCGCTCGCCCAGCAGCTCCTGGACCTCTGGCGCGCCCAGGTGGGGCAGACCCAGGCCGCAGTGCTGGAGCAGGCCGAGGCCATCGTGCAGGGGGCCCGCCATCCGCTGATCGTGCGGCCGCTGATCAAGGTGCTCGACGATGCCTGCACCTATCAGCAGCCGGCCGAGCGCAGCGCGGCGCGCGCGCGGGTCTTCGATGCCAGCGTCGCGGCGCTGCGCCGCCCGCGGCCGACGCTCGAGGAGCACGCGGCGGCGGTCGCGCAGGCCCTGGCCGAGCCCCTGCACGAGCTGCGCCGCGAGCTGTACCGCGACCTGCCCGAGCACGCGCAGCTCGCCGCGGTCCCGCCCTGGTCGGCACAGCGGCTGCTCGCCGAAGCCAACCTGGCGCTGGCGCAGGGCCTGCTGCTCTACGCCGAGGAGCTCAGCGTCACGGTCGAGGACGCCGACTGCGGGCGCCAGCGCCGCCTGCTGCGCGCCTTGAGCTGGCGCCGCCTGCTGGCGCGCGCGCGCCGCGAGGGGGAGGCCCTGCAGCTGACGATCAGCGGCCCGGCGGCGGTGCTGCAGCAGGCGAAACGCTACGGCCTGCAGCTGGCGCAGTGGCTGCCGGCGCTGTGCGGGATGCGCCGCTGGCAGCTGACGGCCAGGCTGCGCCTGCCCGGGCAGCCGGCCGAGCATGCGCTCTCGCTGACCAGCGCCGGGCTGTGGCCGGCGCGGGCCAGCACCTGCGAGTGGGTGCCGCCGGAACTGACGAACTGGCTGGAGGAGCTCGCGCCGCGGCTGACGGGCTGGCGCGTGATCGAGGCCGATCCCCTGCTGCTGCCCGGCGGGGAGCTGATCATCCCCGATCTCTGGCTCGCCGATCCGCAGGGCGCGGTCGCCGTCGAGCTGTTCCACCGCTGGCACGCCGCGCGCCTGTCGGCGCGGCTGCAGCAGCTGCGCGCCGGGCAGCTGCCGTCCTATGTCTGCGGCATCGAGCGCGCGCTGACGCGCCTTGCAGCGCTGCGTTCCTGCCTCGACGATCCCCTGCTCGCTGCGCGCAGCTTCCGCTTCAGCGAGCTGCCGAGCGCGCGCGCGCTCAGCGAGGCCCTGCAGCGCCTGCGCCAGGGCGCGCTGCTCGCGCCCTGAGGCGCTGCGCGCGGCAGGCCGGCCAGCGACCGAGCGGGCGGCGCTCGCTGCCTCGC
>JANWWU010000036.1 GCA_025055595.1 Planctomycetota bacterium
GCTCCATGTCGCCCTCGACGCCGCCGAGGGCCTCGCCGCCCTGCATGCCGCCGGCCTGTGCCACCGCGATGTCAAGCCCGCCAACCTGCTCTTCGACCACGAAGGGCGCATCCGCCTCGCCGACTTCGGGCTCGCGGTCGACGAGCAGCAGGACGAGGAGATCCGCCCCCGTGCGGTCGCCGGCACGCCCTGCTACATGGCGCCAGAGCTCTTCCGCGGGGCGATCGCCTCGCCGCAGACCGACCTCTACGGCCTGGGCGCGACGCTCTACCACCTGGTGACGGGATGGCCGCCGCACGATGCGCCGGATCTGGAACAGCTGATCTATGCCATCGTGAACCACCCCTTCCCCGATCCGCGCGCCCACGCGCCCTGGCTCGATGACGATGTCGCCGAGCTGATCCTGCGCCTCGGCGCCAAGCGCTGTCAGCAGCGCTATGCGACAGCGCAAGAAGTCTGCGAAGACACGGCGCGCCTGCTGCGGCGTTCGCCGCCGCTGCACGGCTTGCAGACAGCGGGCCGGGGCGCAGCTATCGCCCCGGCGTGGTCCGCCTATGTCTACCACGACGGCGAGGGCGATGAGGCGCTGCTCGCCGAACTGCGCTGGCAACTGCAGATGGAGCTTCGCCCGGTCGAGGTCGGCAGTCTCGCGACTGCGACCGGTGCGACGCAGCCGGAGCTGATCATTTATGATGTCGGCCACGATCGGGATTCGGCCGTCGCTTGGACACAGTGGATGATCCGCCACATCCCGCATGCCAAGGTGGTCGTCATTCTGCGGCGCGCGACGCCGACGATCCTCGCTGCTTTGCAGGCAACAGCGGCGCGGATCGTCGCTCAGCCCGAACCGCTGCCGTCTGCGATCGTCGAAGGCGTTTACAGCGCGATCAGCACCGCCAGCGATCTCGGCGCGCAGCCGTGGCGTCGTCCTGGTTTTCCCCCGCTGCCGTCCGTTGTCGAGATGGCCTTGACGCGGGTTGTCGTCCTCGCCAACCGCGTCGACTGCGGCGACCCGGCTGATGCAGGACGCTTCGCGCGCAGCTGCGCGGCATTGGCCGGCCAGCTATCCGGCGAACGGCAGTTTTACGCCCAGCAACTGACTCTGGGGATGATGCACGCCGTGCAAGACGCGAAGCCGGAGGCGCGCGAGCGCTTGCGCCAAGCCCTGGTGCGCGCGGCCCGCCTGCTTGAGAGGACGCATCGCGGCTGCGACCTGCATTGGCAGCGGCTCGATGTGCTGGTTGTCGACGATGACGCGTGCGCCACGCTGACCGTCGCATCCCTGTTGCAGCGTCACGGGGCAAGCTGCCGCGTCGCCCACGGCGCCGAGGAAGGCCTGCGGCTCGCGGCCCAGCGTATGCCGCAAGTCGTCATCTGCGATGTCGCCATGCCGGACTGCAACGGCTTCCAGTTTACGGAACGCCTGCGGCACCAGCCGGGTGGCGCCGACTGCCCTGTCGTGTTCCTGACAGGCATGGCCGGCCTGGTCGACTTCGTTTCCCACCCTGCCCAGCCGCATTGCGAATTCATCGCCAAGCCGGTGCGGTCGAGCGAACTGTGGCTGAGCTGCCTGACCCTGCTCGGCGAGGCGCGCTGGCCGCGCCTGGCGCTGAGCGCCGGTTAGAGAGCCGCTCGCTGCAGGCCGGTGTCCGGCCGCGCTGGCACAGGGGCGGATCAATCGGCAGGTGGCCGCAGTCCCGCCCGCGATGTCGATGGCGAAGCCGCGCTCAGCGAGGACGGCTCGGGACACGACGCAGGCCACCGCGCGTTCAGAGTTCCTCCCAGGCCCAGCCGCTCCGCTCCACGCGGTCTCCGCCACCAGGCCTTTGCGCTCGGCGTCGCCTCGCGCGAGCGCGCGGCCGGCCAGCTGGCGCTCTGCGGCCAACAAGTCCTGGCGACTTTGGCCCCGGACTGCTAACTTGGGCGCCGTAGTGCAGCGCTTGGCGGCTGTCTAATTCGTTGTCGGCTTCGCTGATGGACTGCGACCCGCCCGGGGAGCGGCCGCGCGCCGGAGCGCGGCTGCCGCCGAGCGATTCTACGCGGTGCTTTGGCGATCCAGCGAGGGCGCACGGCGCGCGATGTCCTGCCATCCGACCAGCGTGCGGGTCGAACCGCGCTGCACTCGGGTCGACGGACCCCGACGGCGGTCGGCAGCGC
>JANWWU010000066.1 GCA_025055595.1 Planctomycetota bacterium
CCGCGGTCAAGGGGCGGGGCGCGGTACGGGGGTCAGCGGCTTGACCAGCGGCTCGCCGCCGCCCTGGAACAGCGGCGAGGGCGGCAGCGGCTGGTTGTAGTGCTTGCGCAGCCAGTCCTCGGCCGCGGCGCGCAGCGCGAACTCCGGCGGAAAGCGCTCGCGCACCAGCTGCTGGGCCTCGGCGAAGCTGCCGCCGCGGCGCACCAGCCGGATCAGCTCCTGTGCCGCCGCCGGCGGCGTGCCGCGCCGCGAGCGCTCGAGCGCCGCCAAGAGCTCGAGCTCGTCATGCGTGTAGGAGCGCAGCAGCTCGATCAGGTCGCGGCAGTCGATCGGCGGCATCGGATGATCGGGCGGCAGCTTCTCAGGCAGCGCTTCGCCGTCGCCGAGGGGCTCAACCTCGGCCTCCGGCGCCGCAACCCCCTGCGGAGCCGGCCGCGGCTGCGCCGCCGTCGCCACGGTCGACGGCGGCGGGCCCGGCGGCTGCGCTGCCGACCGCCAGCCCAGCCCCCCGACGACGAGGGCCCCCAGCGCTCCGAGCACCAGGACCACCGTCAGCAGCACCAGCCAGCGACGCGGCATCAGTTCCCCTGCCTACCTTCCCCTTTCAAAGCATCGCTCTGCCGGCTCAGCGAGCAGCCGAGTGCGCATCCCGCGTCGCTGAGCGCCGCGCCGTCGCTGCGGGCTCGTCAAAGACGACCGCGGTGTTGCCCCACACATCGATGCCTTCCACGCCGCCAGGCGCATCACGCCTGCATCGGGTGCAGCGCCGGGCCTGCCGTCCCGCTGCGCTCATCGCTCCCTCAGCGCCGCAGCGCATTCTGTGGCGGGCGTTCGCTCACCAACGCTGCATACTGCGTGGCGCACTGCCCGCGTCCGCGCCGGGCGATGGACTCAGGCAGGAGCAGCTGCTCTTCGCTGTTGCCCCAGACATCGGTGCCGAACACCGTCAGGCGCAGGTCCCCGGAGATCGGCAGCCGCCGCAAGGCGAGGCGCGCCGACGCCGGAACCGTCAGTTCGGTCTGCGGCACCCAGTCGCCGTCCCCCTGCCCAGAAGAGCGCCACAGCCAGGGGGTCACCTTCCATCCCCGCTGCAGGCGCCAAACCGAAAGTATGTCGCTCGTATCGGAGGCGATGAAGATGCCTGCTTCGGTGTCGAGCGCGCCGAACGCCACCCAACCCACGAGCTCCTCGAACCCATCGCTGACCACGGCGGGGAGGCCGAGCAGCATCCGGCTCCAGTCATCGGCGATGACGATCGGCCACAGGCTGCCGAAGCTGCTGCGCTGGCCGTCGTCGAGCGCGACGGCCCTGCCGTCCCAGACGAAGCTCCGGCTGCCGGGGCCGGTCAGTCCGTAGGCGACGAGCCCGATGTCTTCGCGCTGCGTCGACGAAACCTGGCGCTCGGCCCACACCGCGGCATCCGCGATATCGCGATCGGCGCAGCTGAACTCGATGCGCCGCCCGTCGGCGCTGACGCTGACGTCAAAGTCTGGCGGTTCTTGGTCGTTCCAGCTCGCGTAGAGCGTCAGCCAGTCGCCCCAGCCGCTGGCGGCGCACCAGCGCGGGGCGCGCTGGCGGTAGCGCGCGAGGCGCTCGGCTTCGTCGCTGTAGGTGTAGGAGAGCGCGGCCTCGACATGCAGCCCGCCCTGGCCACCGCGGATCTGCCCCTGCGCGACAGCGAGTCGCAACCGCTCCAGGGCCTCGCGGACGGCACGCGCGCGCGGTGCGAGCGACCCGCCCAAGGCGGCCCAGCCCTCGCTGAGGCGGCTGAGGTCGCGCAGCCGCGGTTCCAAGGCATCCGTCGCGTAGAAGCCGTAGCCAGGAACCGTGGCATAGAGCGCGCGCGCCACGGCGATCCGCTCCTCGCCTTCGGCGGCGCGCAGCGCCGTCGTCAGCTCCCTGATCGCGTTCGCCGCTGCCTGCCACTGCGTCAAATCGAAAGCTGCGTGCGATTTCGCCAGGCGATCGCTGTCGCTCTGGTGGTGCGCGTCCCAGTGCGCGACTTCGGCGCGCGCAAAGTCGCGCGCCGAGGCTGCGCTATTGGCCGAAAGCCAGGTCAGCGTCCGCTCATAGTCCCAGCCGTCGCCGAAATCGAGCTCGGCGCAAGCGAGATAGACCGTGGCGAGGTCGGCGAACTCGGCGGCGATCTCCGCGCCCGCCATCAGGCAGGTATCGAAGGCGACGAAGTCGAGCGGCGCTGCGATTCCGGCCGTGCCTAGCGCCGTGCGCAAGGCATCGGCCGCGTCCGCAGCCGACATCGGCCGCCCCTCGCGCGTCTGGTTCTCGGTGTCGCCGCCGAAACCGCCCTCCCAGGCTCCGCCATGATCCCAGAGGATCACGCCGCGCCGCTGCGCGGGGTAGAGCGTCAGCGCGCGCTGCGCGACGCGGCGCAACACGACAGGATCATCGAAGTCTTGCTCGCCCTGCAGCTCGAGGCGCTCGGGAAGAAGGCCGTTGCCGCGCACGCGCAACCACTCGGTGCCTGAAGGGAAGCCGCTCGCTGCATCCCAGTCGGCGACGACGAGCACGCGCAGGTGATCGCCGATGCGCGCCCAGCCCATCTCCGCAAGGTCGCGCGCCAGCGAGTAGCTTAAGTTATGGTCGGCGTGGCCGTAGACGAGCAGCGTCCAGGTCTCGGTCGGCCCAGCAGAAGATCCAGAAGAGCCGGCTGGCGTCGCCGTTCCGCCTTGGGAACCGCCGCCGCCTCCTCCGCCGCCGCCGCACGCGGCGATCACGAACACCAGGGCCGCGCTGAGCGCGCGCAGGGGGACTCGCATCATGTCGATTGATACGCTGTCGTTGGCCGCTTGCAAGCGCCCGCTGACCGGGGCTCTCAGTCAATGTGACAAGGGGACTCTGGCACAGTGCATGCTCACCGATCGCCGAGGTGGTTCATGCTCGATCCGAACGCTCTGACCGAAGCCGCTCGCCAAGCCCTGGTCGCCGCCAGCCAGTGCGCGCAGCGCCACGGCCATGCCCAAGTCGAACCGCTGCACCTCGCCACGGCGCTGCTCGAGCCCGCCGATGGCCTGCCGCGACGGCTGCTCGCCAAGGCCGGCGGCGACGCCGCAGCGGCGCTGCGCCAGCTTGCTGAAGCGCTGCAGCAGCGGCCGCGGCAGAGCCCGGCCCCGCCGCAGCCGCCGTTGTCCGCCGAAGCCCTGCAAGTCCTGCAGCAAGCCGAGTCCGCGGCGCGCCAGGCCGGGGACGGCAAGCTCGCCGCCGACCGCCTGTTCGCCGCCGTCGCCGAGACGCGCCAGGTGGCGCGCTGCCTCGGCGTCTCGGCAAGCGCGCTGCGCCAGGCCCTGGAGGCCCTGCGCCAGGGGCGGACCGTCGACGACGACAGCGGCGAGAACCGCTTCGATGCCCTGGCGCGGTACGGCCGCGATCTCGTCGAGGCCGCGCGCGCCGGCAAGCTCGATCCGGTGATCGGCCGCGACGAGGAGATCCGCCGCGTCGTCCAGGTGCTATCGCGCCGCACCAAGAACAACCCCGTGCTGATCGGCGAGCCAGGAGTCGGCAAGACGGCGATCGTCGAGGGCCTGGCGCGGCGCATCGTCGCCGGCGATGTGCCGGAGGGCCTGAAGGACCGCCGGGTGATCGCGCTCGACATCGGTGCGCTGATCGCCGGCGCCAAATACCGCGGCGAGTTCGAGGAGCGGCTGAAAGGCGTGCTTGACGAGGTGGCGGCAGCCAACGGCGCGGTGATCCTGTTCATCGACGAGCTGCACCTGCTGATCGGCGCCGGCAAGACCGAGGGCGCGATGGATGCCGCCAACCTGCTCAAGCCGCGGCTGGCGCGCGGCGAGCTGCACTGCATCGGGGCGACGACGATCGACGAGTACCGCAAGCACATCGAGAAGGACGCGGCCTTCGAGCGCCGCTTCCAGCCGGTGATGGTCGCCGAGCCGAGCGTCGAGGACACGGTGTCGATCCTGCGCGGCCTGCGCGAGCGCTACGAAGCGCACCACGGCGTGCGTATCGCCGACGCCGCGCTGGTCGCCGCCGCCCAGCTCTCGGCGCGCTACATCCAGGACCGCTTCCTGCCCGACAAGGCGATCGACCTCGTCGACGAGGCCTGCGCGAGCGCCCGCGTCGCGCTCGACAGCCGCCCCGCCGAGATCGATCAGCTGGAGCGGCGCCGCCTGCAGCTCGAGGTCGAGGCGACGGCGCTGGCGCGCGAGACCGACGAGGGCAGCAAGCAGCGCCTCGCCGCCCTGCAGCAGGAGCTGGCCGAGGTGCGCGAGAAGCTGGCGGCCCTGCATGCGCGCTGGGAGCAGGAGAAGCGGGCCAACGAGGCGATCGCCGAGGCCCGCCGCCGTCTGGAGGAGGCGCGGCGCGAGATGGCGGCCGCCGAGCGCCGCTACGACCTCGCCCGGGTCGCCGAGCTGAAGTACGGCGTGATCCCCGAGCTCGAGCGGCAGATCGCGGCGGCGCCCGCCGGCGAGCGCCTGGTCTCGGAGACCGTCGGCCCCGACGACATCGCGCGGATCGTCGCGCGCTGGACCGGGATTCCGGCCGAGAAGCTCGGCGAGAGCGACAAGACGCGGCTGCTCAAGCTCGGCGAACGGCTGCGCCAGCGCGTCGTCGGGCAGGAGGAGGCGGTCGAGGCGGTGGCGGCGGCGGTGCTGCGCGCGCGCGCCGGCCTCGCCGATCGCCGCCAGCCGCTCGGCAGCTTCCTGTTCCTCGGGCCGACCGGGGTCGGCAAGACCGAGACCGCCAAGGCCCTGGCGCGCGAGCTGTTCGACGACGAGCGCCACCTCGTCCGCCTCGACATGAGCGAGTACATGGAGCAGCACAGCGTCAGCCGCCTGATCGGAGCCCCGCCGGGCTATGTCGGCTACGACGAGGGCGGGCAGCTGACCGAGGCGGTGCGCCGCCGTCCCTACACCGTCGTCCTGCTCGACGAGGTCGAGAAGGCGCATCCCCAGGTCTGGAACACCTTCCTGCAGGTGTTCGACGACGGGCGGCTGACCGACGGCCAGGGCCGCACCGTCGACTTCACCAACACCGTGATCATCATGACCAGCAACCTCGGAGCGGAGGCGATCCAGCGCGGGACGACCCCGGGCGGCGACTTCGCGCCCGGCACGCGCGAGGCCGTCCTCGAGGCGGTGCGCCGCCACTTCCGGCCGGAGTTCCTCAATCGGATCTCCGACATCGTCATCTTCCGTCCGCTGACCCGCGCCCACCTGCGTGCGATCGTCGCCCAACAGGTGTCGCGGATCGCCGAGCGCCTGCAGGACCGCCGCATCCGTCTGGTGCTGACCGAGCAGGCGCTGGCGCGCGCCGCCGAGCACGGCTACGACCCGCAGTACGGAGCGCGGCCGCTGCGGCGCTGGCTGGAGCGACACCTCGTCAATCCGCTCGCGCAGCGCCTGGTCGCTGGCGAGATCGCCGACGGCGCCGAGGTGTTGATCGACGCCGACCGCGACGAGGGCCTGCGCATCGCCCGGGTCACGGGGTGAGCGGCAGCCCGCGGCGTCGCGCCAGCAGCTCGAGGCCCTCGAGGACCAGCCAGGGCCGGCGCTCGCCAGAAAGCGGCAGGCTCTCGGCCTCGCCGCCGGTCAGCAGCGTGCGCGCGCAGCCGGTCTCGCGGCGCAGCCGCTCGAGGCAGGCCGCGACCATCGCGGGATGGCCGATGGCGATGCCGGCCGCGATCGCCCCCGCGGGATCGCGCTGACAGGCGGCGGCCGGCGCGGGCAGCGTGTCGAGGCGCGGCAGGGCCGGAGCGCAGGCCGCCAGGCCCGCGCTCATCGCCCGCCGCCCGGGCAGGATCAGGCCGCCGAGGCAGCGGCCGCGCGCGTCCCAGGCGGTCAGCGTCGTCGCGGTGCCGGCATCGACGACGATCGCATCGCCGCCCGCGGCCAGGCCGGCGAGCACGCGGTCGAGACCGATCCCGGGATACTGCCCGACATCGGGGAGCGGCAGCTCGCGGCCGGCCTCGAGCACGGGCCCCCGCCAGGCGGCGCGCAGCGCGCGCCCGGGCTCCGCGGCGGTCGCCGCGAGAACCAGCGTCGCCTCCGCCGCGCGCTCCGCCCAGGCCAGCGCCTCGGCCAAGGCGCAGCGCCAGCGCTGCCCGGCCTGCGCCAGCTTGACCGTGCTGTTGCCGCACTCGCCGAGGACGATCACGCCGCGCCCGTGCTGCCGAAGCCGCCGCTGCCGCGCGCCGTCGCCGGCAGGTCCTCGACCTCGTCGAGGATCGCCCGCACCAGCGGCGCGATGACGAGCTGCGCGATCCGCAGGCCGCGCGCGACGACGAAGGGCTCGTCGCCGAGGTTGACGAGCAGCACCTGCAGCTCGCCGCGGTAGTCGCTGTCGATCGTCCCCGGGGCGTTGAGCACGGTGACGCCGTGGCGCAGCGCCAGCCCCGAGCGCGGCCGCACCTGGCCTTCGAAGCCTTCCGGGATCGCGATCGCGAAGCCGGTCGGCACCAGGGCGCGCGCGCCGGGAGCGATGGTCAGGGGTTGCGCGACGGCGGCCGGCAGATCGAGGCCGGCGGCGCCCGCGCTGGCATAGGCAGGCAGCGGCAGGTCGCTGGCGTGCGGCAGGCGCCGCAGAGGAATGCGCAGCATGCGCGCACCCTGCCGCCGCCTCCCCGACCGCAATCGGCAGCCGCGCCCACCATGCCCGGTGCGCACGCCGGGCGTCCCGCCTTGACCTGGAGCACGCCTGCGTCTGCTTGAGAGAAGCTGTGCCTGATCCGCGTGCCATCACGGTCGCCGACGGCGTCTCCCAGGTGCTCGCCACCGATCCCAGCGGCAAGGGATGGCGCGCTGCGCTCTTGCAAGTCGGGCCGGCGCAGGCGCTGGTCGCCACCACGCTGTCGCCGCCCCCCGGCACCTACCTCGATGTCACGCTCCAGCTCAAGAACCAGCCGCCGCGGCGCTTCTTCGCCAGCGTCATCGGCCGCGACGAGCGCGGCCTCTGGCTGCGCTGGAATCACCTCGATCCCGGCGACGAGAAGAAGCTGCTCGGCATGCTCGCATCGTATGCTCGCGATCAGCAGAGCGGCGGCGGCACGCGCCGCCTGATCAAGCCGAAGACCAGCGCCGCGCTGCCGGTCGCGGCCGGGCAAGCCGGGGCCGCTCCAACTAGCGAGAATCCTGTCTCGGCAGCGCCCGAGGCCGGCAAGCACACGCGTCGCCTGATCAAGCCGAGCAGTCGCCTGTTGGCGCACCCTGCCGAGCCTTCCCCAGCAGCCGTGCCGCCGGCAACGCCCGCCATCGAACCCGAGCTCGAACCGCAGCCGCTGCCGCCTGCGGCCGCTAGTAGCGGCGAGGAGTCGCGGATCGCGCCTGTCGTCATCGCCACGACCGAACAATACGTCGCGTTGCCAACTGGTGGCGCGGCGGCTCAGCCCGAGCAAGCGCCGAGCGCTGCGGCCGCGTCGACCATGAAAGATGGCCGTCTCGATGTCGGTGCGGCGATCCGCTCGCGCGCCAAGACCGTGCGCGCGGCCGAGCTCGCGGCGCGCCACGACAAGGTGCGCGTCCTCAACCTGGCGACGATCAAGCAGCTGATCCAGGACGCGGTCGCCGAGGCGGTGCAGCACCTGACGCACAGCCTGAACGAGGCCGAGCGCAAGCGCCTGCTCGAGGAAGCCGAGGAGGGCTTCCGCGAGCGCCTCAAGGCTTTCGAGCGCGAGAAGCAGAGCGCCGAGGAGCGCGCCAAGGCCCTGCAGAACGAGCTCGCCGCCGCCCGCCAGCTGCTCGAAGAAGAGCGCAAGCGGACGATCCAGGCCGAGCAGTTCACGGTCTCGGAGGCCGGCCTCGCCGACCTCGACCTGCGGATGGGCAAGCTCGTCGAGCGCGCGCTGGCGCGCGGCGAGGTCAACGCCGAGCTCGAGTGCAAGCTGCGCGAGATGGTCGCCCATGTCCTCGACTCCGAGCGCGAGAAGCTGCGCCAGAAGGAGCTTGCTGCGCAGAGCGAGAAGATCGCCTTGCTCGAGCGCAAGGTCGCGCGGCTGGCGCAGAGCCTCGAGGAGACCGAGCGCGAACGCGACGAGGCGCGCAAGATCGCCGAGGCGATGGAGCGCGAGGGCCTCTCGATCCAGGAGGTTCGCAACAAGTACCGCATCGGCATCGCCGACGACGATCCGCAGCGCGAGCGCAAGCTCGCTTTGATGCGCGAGCTGGCAGAGCAGAACCGCGAGCTGCGCCGCCAGCTCGGCCTCGCCGTCCGCTCGCCCGAAGAGGTCGCAGCGGAGCTGGCGGCCGAGGCGCAGCGGCGCCACGCTGAGGCCGAGCAGCGCCGCGCCGAGCTCGCCGCCCTGCGCCAGGAGGCGGCGACCCTCGCGGCGGCGTCCGCCCCGTCCACGGCAGCTCGCGATGAGACGGCAGGAACGGAAACAAAGGAACCCGCCAGCGAGGACACGACGGCCAATGAAGCGCCGCTCGTCAATCCCGACGACCTGCCCTGGGAGCCGGAGGCCGCCAGCGCTCCGGCCGACGACACCGACGAGCGCGGCATCAAGGTCGTCCGCTCCTACAAGCGCTTCGAGCCGCCGCCGCTGCAGACCCCGCCGCCGCCAACAGCAGACAGCAGCTGAGCGGATCACTCACACGGCGGCAGCCCGCCGCCTGCGCATTTCTTCCTTCCACTCCACATCATACAGCAATCCTGCATACAAGGAAACGCTCATGTCCTCCGACATCGTCTACCTCGGCATCGACCTCGGCACCAGCCGCACCTCGATCGTCACCTCCACCGGCTTCCGCGAGACCGTGTGGTCCTATGTCGGCTACCCCAAGGATCATGTCGCGAAGAAGAAGTTCGGCGGCCGCGACATCATCTACGGCAAGGAGGCGCTCGAGAACCGGCTGGCGCTCGACCTGTATCGGCCGATGGCCGGCTCTTCGGTCAAGCACAAGGGCGCGCAGGACGACCCCAAGCGCAAGAAGGCGATCAAGGACCTCCTCGAGCATGTCGTCAGCCTGGCCAAGATTCCCAAGGGCGCGACGATCTATGGCATGATCGGGGCCCCGGCCGAGGCCAGCGTCGAGGGCAAGGCGACGATCCTCGAGGCCGCGAAAGACTGCATCGACTCGGTGATCATCTGCTCCGAGCCCTATGCCGTCGCCTACGGCCTCGACTTCATCGACAACACGCTGGTCATCGACATCGGCGCCGGCACCACCGACCTCTGCCGCCTGCACGGGACGATGCCCAAGCCCGAGGATCAGCGCACGCACGAGATCGCCGGCGATGCGATCGATCAGGAGCTGGCGCGCCTGATCAAGGAGAAGTACCCGCAGGCTCAGTTCTCGATCAACATGGTCCGCCACTTCAAGGAGAAGTACTCGAGCGTCAGCCCGAACATGGATCGCGCGATCGTCGAGATGCCGGTCGCCGGCAAGCCGCAGAAGTTCGACATCACCGAGCTCGTGTACAAGGCCTGCTACACGATCGTCCCGCCGACCGTCGCCGCGCTGCAGGAGCTGATCAGCACCTACGACCCCGAGTTCCAGGCGCAGATGCGCAACAACATCCTGCTCGGCGGCGGCGGCTCGCAGATCAAGGGCCTGGGCCTGGCGATCGAGCGGGCGCTCGAAGAGTACGGCGGCGGCAAGGTGACGACGGTCGAGGAGCCGCAGTACGCGGGCGCCAACGGCGCGCTGAAGTTCGCGCTCGACATGCCGCTCGAGTTCTGGAAGGAGTTCCAAAGCGGGCGCAGCCACCACTGAGCGCGCTCGCTCGCCGGGTGCCCGCCTCGCCAGCCGCTCAGCGGCGCAGGCGCTCGTCGACTGTTCGTTCAGCAGCCAGCCAATCGGCCAGTTCGTGGCCCGGCGCGAAGCCGCGGCGCTCAGCGAGGAAATATGCGGCCTCCGCGATCATGCGCTGGCGTTCTCTGGGGTCGATCGCCGGCGCCGAGGGCGTGACGGCGGTAGGCGCGTCGGCCGCGGCGCGGCGCGCGCGCCGCGCGCCAGCTGTCGTAGAAGGGCGATGAGGGGCGTTGCGCGAGGCGGCAGGTCGAGGAGGCATGTGGAGATCCTTTCTAGGTGTGGTAGCGGAACCCGCCAGCAAATACAATGGGTAGCAACTGGCGGGCGCGCCCTGCTGCTCGCCGCCCTGCTGCACTCGCTGCTCGCCCTCGAAGTGACGGTGCAGCCGGCGGAGGTCCGGGCCGGCGACCTCGTCACCTGGCGGATCGCCGGCGTCCCCGCGCGCTGGCTGCAGGACGAGGTCGCGCGCACCCCGCGCCTGCGCGTGCAGGGGCCCGACGGCCGAACCTGGGAGCGGCCCTGCTACCTCGATCAGGCCTGGCGCCCCGGCGGCGCCGGGGAGAGCGAGTTCGTCGCCCTCGGACCCGTGCAGCTGGCGGCCCGTCACAGCCCGCGCCAACCCGGCCCCCATGCCTGGCAGCTCTCCGACCCCGAGGGCCGCGAGCTCGCCGCCGGCACGCTGCACGTGCAGCCCGGGACCCGCCCCCCGGGGCCGCTGCGGATCAGCCCCCACCAGCGCCGCCTGCTCGCCTGGGCCGATGGCACGCCCTTCCTCGCCATCGGCTGCAACCTCGCCTGGGGCACGGCGCCCGACCGCCCCGCCAGCTTCGCTCGCTGGTGCCAGCGGCTCTCCGCGCAGGGCGCAACCCATGTCCGGCTCTGGCTCGCTTCCTGGTCCGGCAAGCCCTGGGACGACGCCGGGCGCCTGCGCCTCGACCAGGCCTGGCTGACCGACCGCTACCTGGAGCTCGCTCGCCAGCACGGCCTGACCGTCACCTTAGTGCTTGACAACTTCCACGATGTCGTGCAGGGGCGCGGCGCGCCCTGGGGCGACAGCAGCGCCGCGCGGGCCCGCGCTTTCATCGAGGGGCCGCCGCCGCGCTGGCTCGAGCTCGTCCGCTACTGCCTGGCGCGCTGGGGGGCCGACGACACGATCGCCTGCTGGGAGCCGATCAACGAGATCGACCTCGTGCCGGCCGAGCCGGCAGCGGCCTTGGCCTGGCTGAGGCGGGTCTGCGCCTGGCTGGCCGCGCAGGATCCGGACCAGCGCCTGATCACCGCCAGCTGGGCCGGCCCGGAGTGGCTGGCGGCGATGCGCCTGCCCGAGGTGCAGGTCGCGCAGGTCCGCTGCTATGTCGAGGAGTGGAGCGACGCCGACTGGCGCCTGATCGAGGCGACCCGCGATCCGCTGCTGCTGCTCGCCGAAGCCGCCGCCGAGCTCGCCGCCCTCGACAAGCCCTGGCTGCTGGCCGAGTGCGGCTATCAGGGCCGCGAAGCCGACAACCGCGGCAACGAGCTCGACCGCGAGGGCCTGCTCGTCCGCCAGCTCAGTTGGGCCGGGCTGCTGCTCGGCGGCTGCGGCAGCGGCCACAGCTGGTGGTGGGACAGCTACCTCGAGCGCCACGACCTGTGGTCGCTCTACGGTCCGCTGGTCCGGCTGGCGGCGCTGCTCGAGTGGCGCGACCGCGAGCTGGCGCCGCTGACGCCGAACGCCGACGGCGCGCTGCGCCTCTACGGCTGGACCTCGCCCAGCCAGGCCCTGCTGTGGCCGGTGCATCGCTACGACACCTGGTACGAGGCGGTGGCGCGCGGCCGCCCGCGCCCGGTGCCGCGCGCCCCGGTGAGCGTGGTCCTCGCCGGCTTCGCCCCGCGCGCCGCCTACCGCGTCGCGGCCTACAGCCTGCGCGACGGGCGGCGCGGGGCGACATGGACGCAGGCGGCGCGCGGCGACGGCACGCTGGAGCTCGTGATTCCGCCCGGCACCATCGACACCGTGTTCCACCTGCTGCGCGAGGGGCCGTGACCGTCCTCCATCCCTTCCTGCTCGCCGGCCTGGCGGCGGTGGCGGTGCCGATCCTGATCCACCTCCTGCTGCGCGAACGGCCGCGCCCGCTGCCCTGGGCCGCGATGCGCTGGCTGCAGGCCGCGCAGCAGCGCGCCCTGCGGCGCTGGCGGCTGACCAACTGGCTGCTGCTCGCCCTGCGCTGCCTGGCGGTGGCCCTGCTCGCCCTCGCCGTCGCCCGGCCGGCCCTGCCCGGTCTCGGCGACGGCGAACAGCTCGTGCTGATCGTCGACCGCAGCGCCTCGATGGGTCCGCTGCACGACGACCCGGGCGCCCTGGCCGAGGCCCAGGCCCGCCTGGCCCAGGCCGAGCTGCCCTATGCGCGCTGGACCCTGATCGCGGTCGGCGCTCCCGGCATCGTCGGCAGCGAAGGGACGGAGCTGCTCGCCAGCGGCAGCCCGGCGACGGTGCGCGAGGCGCTGTCCCGCCTCCGCGCCCTGCCGCTGCCCGGAGGGCTGGACGGCGCCGCGCTCGAGGCGGTCAGCGCCGCCCTCGCGCCGGGCTGCGATGTCCTGCTCGTCTCCGACTTCCGGCAAGACGAGGGACGGCGGCTGGCGGCGCACTGCGCGCGCGTCGCGCGCCGGGTCGCGCGCTGGGCGGTCGGCGAGCCGCGGCCCAATCGCCGCTTCGCCAGCGCCCCGCTCGCTCCCGACCTGCGCGCCGGCGAGCCGGGGGAGCTGCGCCTCGCGCTCGCCGGCCCAGCCGGGCCGCTGCGCCTCGGCCTCGGCGCCGCGCCGCCGGTGCGCGTCGCCGAGCGCGCCAGCGGCGAGCTGCGCCTGCCGCTCCCGGCCCTGCCCGCCGGCCAGCACCGGCTCCAGCTGCAGCTCGATGCCGGCGGCCTGCTCTACGACGATCGCCTCGAACTCGCGCTCTCCGTGCCGCCGCCGCTGCCGGCGCTGGTCGTCGCCGATCGCCTCGACTACGCGGCCGCCGCCGTCCTCGCCAGCGATGGCAGCGTCGAGCCGCAGCGCATCCTGCCCGGAGCCTTCCCCGGCACGCCGCTGCCGAGCGGCGGCGCCGTGATCCTGCGCGCCCCGGTGCCCGATGCCCATCGCCTGGCGAGCTGGGTGCGCGGCGGCGGGGTCCTGTGGGCGGAAGCCCGGCTGCTCGCCGCCGACCCCGCGCTCGCCGCCCTGCTCAGCCTGCGCCTCGACGGCGCGCCGCGCCCCGGCGGCCCCTACCGCAGCGGCGAGCCCGACCTCGACGAGACGCTGGCGGTCGCCAGCCGCGCGCAGGTCCCCTCGTGCAGCGTCCCGGACGCGGCCCGCGTCCTGCTCTCGGCCGGCGAAGCGCCGCTGGTCGTCGCTCTGCCGGTCGGCCTCGGCTGGCTCGCCGTCGAGCTCGTCCCGCTCGCCAGCGACGCCGACTTCATCGCCCGCCCGACCGTCCCGCTGTGGGTGCTGCGCAGCCTGCGCGCGCTGAGCGGCGCTGCCCAGCAGCCGCTGTCGCTGACAGCCGGCGCGCCGGCGCCGCGCGCTCTGCAGCTCGTCCGCGAAGGCCGCCACGCCGCGCTGCGCGCCGGCGAACCCGTCCTGCTGGCGCCCGGCACCTGGGAAGCCGAAGGGCGCCAGGCCCTGGTGCTGCCCGATCCCGAAGAAGGGCGCACCGAGGTCCGGGCCTCGCCCGAGATCAGCCGCGACCTGGCGACGGCGTTGCCGCAGCGCCCCGGCCGCGATCTCGGCTGGCCGCTGCTGCTGGCCGCGGCGCTGGTCCTCGCCGGCGAGCTGGCCCTCGCACGCTGGGCCGCGCAGCGCTACGGAGCGAGCAGTGGCTGAATCCGAAGTGACGCTGGTGTTCGCGGCGCTCGACGAGCCCTGGCAGGGGCTCCTGCTCGTCGCCGGCGCGCTCGCCGCCGCGCTCGCCGCCTGGCGTTGGTACGGGCCAGCCCCGCCCGGGGCGTGGGGCGCGGCGGCGCGCGGCTGCCGCGCCCTGGCCTGCGCCCTGCTCGTCCTGCTGCTCGGCCAGCCGAGCGCGCAGTGGACGACGATCGCCAGCAGCCCCGGCGGCGTGCTGCTGGCGATCGACACCAGCGCCTCGATGGGGCGCGCCGACGCGACCGGCGGTGCGACGCGGATCGCGATCGCCGAGCAGCTGCGCCAGCAGCTGCTGGCCGAGGCCGAGGCGCGGCGCATGCGCCTCGCCGTCCACGCGCTCGACGCCGCCGGCAGCCCGCTGAGCGAGCCGCCGCGCGCGCACGAGCCATCGAGCCCGCTCGGCGACGCCGTCGTCGCCCTCGTCGAGCAGCGCCGGCCCGAGGTCCTGATCATCGCCAGCGACGGGCGGGTCACCAGCGGCTCCTCGCTCGCCGCCGCCGGCGAGCGCCTGCGCGGCCGCGAGCTGCGCGTGTTCGCGCTGGCCCTCGGCAGCCAGCGCCTCGACCCCGAGCTGTTCATCGACGAAGTGCTGGTCAACCGCGAGGCCGCGCTCGACGAGCTCGAGCCGGTGACGGTGCGGCTGTCGGCGCGCGCCCTGCCGCCGGAGCCGCTGGTCGTCGAGCTCGCGGTCGACGACGAGACGGTGGACCGCGTCGCCCTCGAACCGCCGGCCGAGCGCGAGCAGCTGCAGGCCTTGACCGCGCGCCTCGCCGCCACCCTGCGCCGGCGCGGGCCGGCGCAGCTCGCGGTCCGCGCGCGCTGCGGTCAGCTCGAGCGCCAGCAGCGCCTGCAGGTGACGGTCAGCGAACGGCGGCTGACGGCGCTGCTGCTCGAGCGCGAGCCGCGCTACGAGCTGCGCTACCTGCGCGAGGCGCTCAAGCGCGACAGCGGGGCGACGGTGCACGCCTACCTCGCCGATCCCCGCTGGCGACGCTGGGGCGGCGAGGGTCCCGAGCGCCTGCCGCTGACCGCGGGCGAGCTCGCCCCTTACGATGCGATCATCCTCGGCGATCTCGGCGCCGAGGCCTTCCGCAGCAGCGACCTGGCGGCGCTCGCTGCCCATGTGCGGACGACCGGCGCCGGCCTGATTCTGATTCCCGGCGAGAGCGGGGCCGCCGCCAGCCTCGCCCACAGCCCGCTCGCCGAGCTGCTGCCGGCCGAGCTCGGCGACAGCGCGCAGCTGGCCCGCGGCTACCGCGAGCAGCGCCCGCGCCGCCTGCAGCGGACGGCGCTCGCCGCATCGCTCGGCGTCCTCGACAGCGGCGGCCAGCCCTGGGAGCAGCTCGCCCCCCTGCTCGGCGCCGCCGCCCTGCAGCCGCGGCCCGGCAGCGAGGTGCTGGCCACCGATCAGGACGGCGCGGCGCTGGTCGTCGCACGCAGCGCCGGCGCCGGCCGCGTCGTGCTGATCGGCGTCGACGACTGCTGGCGCTGGCGGCGCGGCGTCGGCGACCGCTACCTGCACCGCTTCCACAGCCAGCTGCTGCGCTTCGCCGCCGCCGCGCGGCGGCCCGGCAGCGAGCCCTGGCGGATCACGGTCAGCCCGCGCCGCGCCGCCGTCGGGGAGCCGGTGGTCGTCGATGTCCAGCCCGCCCCGGGCCTCGAGCTGGAGGCGCCCGAGGAGCTGACCCTGCGCCTCAGCGGGCCCGACGACGCGAGCCTGGTCGTGCCCGCGCAGCGGCGCGGCCGCGGCTACAGCGCCCGCCTCGCCGCCCCCGCCCCGGGAACCTGGAAGATCTCCCCCGCCTCCGGGCTGCCGAGCGCGCGCGTCGAGAGCGGCGAGCTGACCGTGCTGGCCAGCGACGACGAGCGCCGCGACCCGCGCGCCGACCCCGAGGCCCTGCGCGCCTTCGCTGCCGCCCTCGGCGGCCAGGTGTTCACCGATCCCGCGGCCCTGCTCGCCGCCTTGCCGCGCGATCTCGCGCAGAGCAGCGCCGTCGTCAGCCAGCAGGGGCTGTGGGACACGGCCTGGGCCTTCCTGCTGCTTCTCGCCCTGCTCGCCGCCGAGTGGACGATCCGCCGCCGCCAGCGCCTGCCCTAGCCGGCGGCTGGCGATGGGCCGTCACTGGCTACGCTAGGGCCATGCCCGCCGTCGTCATCAATCCCCGCATCCGCGGCTTCATCTGCACCACCGCCCACCCCGCCGGCTGCGCCGCCGAGACCGCCTCCCTGATCGAGCTGGCGCGCCGCAGCGGCCCGGGTCGGGGCCTCGGCTGCGCGCTGGTCGTCGGCGCGAGCATGGGCTACGGCCTGGCCTCGCTCGCCACCGCGATGTTCGGCTACGGAGCCGACGCCGTCGCGGTGTGCCTGGAGCGCGCGGCCAGCGGCGACAAGCCGGGCAGCGCCGGCTTCTACAACCTCGCCGAGGTGCAGCGCCAGGCGCGCGCCGCCGGCCGGCGCCTGACAGTGATCAATGCCGACGCCTTCGCCCATGCGACGCGCGCCGAGGCGATCGCCGCCCTGCGCCGCCTCGGCCGCCCGCTCGACCTCGTCGTCTACTCGCTGGCCAGCCCGCGCCGCAAGGACCCCGATGGCGACGCCGTGTGGACGAGCGTCCTCAAGCCGCTCGGCCAGCCCTACACCGCGAAGACGATCGACCTCGACAACGACCAGGTCAAGGAGATCACCCTCGCGCCGGCGAGCGAGGCCGAGCGGCAGGCGACGATCAAGGTGATGGGCGGCGAGGACTGGGAGCTGTGGATCGCCGCCCTCGAGCAGGCCGGGCTGCTCGCTCAGGGCTGCCGCAGCGTCACCTACAGCTACATCGGGCCGGCGATCACCCACCCAATCTACCGCGCCGGCACGATCGGCGCCGCCAAGGAGCACCTCGAAGCGACGGCGCGCCGCCTGCATGCGCGCCTGGCAGCGCGCGGCGGCGGCGCCTGGGTCAGCGTCAACAAGGCCCTGGTCACCCAGGCCTCGAGCGCGATCCCGGTCGTCCCGCTCTACATCAGCCTGCTGTTCGCGGTGATGAAGGAGCGCGGCACGCACGAGGACACCGGCGAGCAGATCGTCCGCCTGTTCCGTGATCACCTGGCGCCCGGCCGCCAGCCGGCGCTCGATGCCGAGCAGCGCATCCGCATCGACGACCGCGAGATGGATCCGGCGGTGCAGGAGGAGGTCGCGCGGCGCTGGCAGCTGGTCAGCAGCGAGAACCTCCGCCAGCTCAGCGACTACGAGGGCTTCAAGACCGCCTTCCGCCGCCTCTTCGGCTTCGCCGTCCCGGGCATCGACTACAGCGCGCCGGTCGAGGTCGCGGCCAGCCTCGACTAGGGGCGCGGGTACAGGTAGGCGACGATGACGAAGGGCCGGCCGTCGATCTGCACCACCTGCCAGGAGTGGATGACGAAGGGCGTGACGCGCGTCGTGTTGCGCGTCGGCGAATAGCGCAGCGCGAGGTTCGCGGTGTCGACGATGCGCCCCGCGCTCAGCGGGAAGGCCTCGATGCAGCACTCCCACTTCGCGGCCTCGGCGATCGGCAGCGGCTCGAGGAGCTGGACGACCGCCGGCTCCGGCGGCGCAAGCGGCGCTTCGCCACCGCCCAACGCCGCGAGCGCGGCCGCCAGCGCTGCTGCACGGATGCCGCCGGTTTTCATCGCGCTTCTTGCGCAGTATCGCCTGGGCCGCCGGCGCGCAAGGCGCGGCTAGCCGGCGCGCGGCCAAGGCCGTGGCGGCGGCGCCTCGGCGAGCAAGCGCGCGTACTCCGCGTCGCTGACCTCGTAGGCCCCGAAGCGCGCCATATGCGCGCTCTGCTGCTGGCAGTCGAGCACGGAGTAGCCGAGGTCCTGGAGCAGGGCGACGAGGTGCACGACGCAGGCCTTGGCGGCGTCGTCGACGCGGTGGAACATGCTCTCGCCGCTGAAGCAGCCGCCGACCGCCAGGCCGTAGAGGCCGCCGACCAGCTTCCCGTCCCCGTCCCAGGCTTCGACCGAGTGCGCGTGCCCGCGCCGGTGCAGCTCGCAGTAGAGGGCCTCGATGTCGCGGCCGATCCAGGTGTCGGGACGCTCGGCGCAGGCCGCGATCACCGCGGCGAAATCGCGGTCGACCGTCAGGCGGAAGGGCCGGCGGTTGCGCAGGACCTTGGCCAGGCTGCGCGGGACGCGGTAACGGTCCCAGGTGATGATCGCGCGCCGCAGCGGGCGGTACCAGGCGATCGGCGCCGCGCGGTGCTCGCACATCGGGAAGCAGCGCAGGCGATAGGCGGCGAGCACGGTGTCCGGCGTCACCGGATAGCCGTCGAGGTCGCGGATGTCGGCCGGCTCAGCCATCGAGGACCGCGAGCAGCTCGGCGGGGCTGGCGACGACCGCGGTCGCCGGGGCCTCCCCGCGCTGGCCGAAGCCCCAGGCGCAGAACGCCGCGCGCAGGCCGGCGGCCTGCGCCGCCCACAGGTCGGTGTGGTGATCGCCGATCATCCAGCTCTGCGCGCGTTCCGCCGCGCAGGCCGCGAGCAGCTCCTCGAGCATCGCCGGATCCGGCTTCTTCGTGGCGTCGCCGCCGCGCAGCGCATCGCAGGGCAGGCCGAGCCGCTCGATGATCGGCGCCGCGAAGGCCAGCGGCTTGTTGGTGGCGACGGCGAGGCGCCAGCCGCGCGCGCGCAGGGCCTGCAGCGCCTCGGGGATCCCGGGATAGGGGCGGGTGTGGGCAGTCAGCCGCGTCGCGTAGTCGGCGCGGAAGGCGGCCATCGCTCGCGCCCGCTGCTCGGCGCTGCAGCCCGGGGTCAGGCGCTCGATCAGCTTGCCGGCCCCGTCGCCGATCATGCCGACGATGCGCTCGAGCGGCAGCGGCGGCAGGCCGAGCGCGGCGCGCGCCGCGTTCCCGGCGTCGGCGAGGTCGCGCCGGCTGTCGACCAGTGTGCCGTCGAGATCGAAGATCGCCAGGCGATTCATCGAGCGGGCCAGGGATCGCCCCAGCGGCAGCGGCGCGCCGCCGGCCACGCGGGGTCGCGGGGGTAGACGGTGCGCTGCTGCGCGCCCTGTCCATCGCAAACCAGCACGCTGATCCCGCCGCCGCGGCGCGCCGGCGGCGCGAGCACGCGGCCGGCCGCGAGCGGCGCCCCCTGGCGGCGCGCCAGCAGCCAGGCGAATCGCTCTTCCTCCCACCCGAGCAGCGCCCCGCCCTTGAGGTGGCGCTGACGACGATGGCGCGGCAGGCGCACCGCGAAGTGGCACCAGCCCCAACCGGCGGTCGGCAGCGGGCAGGGCCCCTCGTGCGGGCAGGGCGCCACCAGGCGCGCACCGAGCGCGAGCAGCTGGCAGCGCGCGGCCTGCACCACGGCGGCCCCGGCCGGGGTCCCGGGCTCGACGAGCAGCAGGCCATCGCCCGCGCGCTCCCAAGCCCAGGCGAGCGCCGCGGCGCGCGCCGCGCTCGGCAGCTCGCCGAGGCTGTAGGCGAAGAGCACGCCATCGTGTACCGGCAGCGCGGACGGCGGCTGCCGCAGGTCGGCCTCCAGCCAGCGCGCCTCCGGCGCCAGCCGCGCGCCGAGCGCGCGCAGCGCCGGCGAGCGCTCCACGGCGGTGCAGAGTTCAAGCTGCGGGCAGCGCCAGCGCGCCGCCCACCAGCCGGCGCCGCAGCCGGCGCCGAGGTCGAGCAGACTGCGCCAGGGCGGGGGGCCGGCGCGGCGCAGGGCCTCGGCGATCGCCGCCACCGTCGCCGGCATCCGCGCCCAGGCGTAGGCCAAGGCGCTCGCCGCCTCGTCGATCTCGGCCCGGCCCTGGGCGCGATAGGCCGCCTGCAGGCGCTGCCAGGCGCTGGCGGCCTCCGCGGCCGAGGGCAGGGCGTCGAGCGCCGCCCACAGCTCCGGCGGCAGGGTCATGCGCGCTGCACCGGCCCCGGCTGGCGCTGCCGCGCCAGGGCGAGGGTCCCGCCGTCGAGCAGCCACAGCGCCGCGCCCTCGCGGCTCTCGTCGGCGCCGAGCAGACCGCGCGGCAGGTCGTCGAGCGCCAGCTCCGCGTCGTCCAGCCGCTCGAGCGGCAGCTGCCAGCCTTGCCAGGTGGCGACGGCGAAGAGATCGGTGAGCAGGGCATCGAGGCCCGCGCGGTCGCGGCGGGCGACGCTGGCGAGATCGCCGGCCTCCAGCTCGCCGGCCAGGCGCAGGCAGCGGCGCAGGTGCTCGGCGAGGCCGCGCTCGGCGAGCCAGACCAGCTCGCGCTCGACCAGCGCGCGGTAGCGCGCCAGCAGCGGCGGCGCGGTCAGCGCCGCGACCAGGCTCGGCGGATCGACGCGGTAGCGCTCGCAGCGGTTCACCAGCGGAAGCCCAGCGCGGCGTAGATCGTGTAGTCCTCCTCGCCGTCGATCTGGCGCGCGAGGCCGAGACCGGGCGCGACCCGCACCAGCCAGTACTCGATCTCGAGGTGCAACTCGACGCCGGCAGCGCGGTACCAGCGCGCGCCGGGCTGGTGGCGGCGCAGGACATCGCTGACCCGCGCGCCGTCGTAGAACAGCTCGGCGACGAGCTGGCGCGTGACCCACGGCGTGGTGCCGGCGCCGACGAAACCCTGCCACAGCGGCAGGCGGTAGCCGGCGCTGCCGGCCAGCAGCACCCGCCCGCGCGCCATCGTCTTCGGATAGCCGCGCGGGACGCCGAGCGCGGCGTCGCCGCCGATGCCCCACACCCCCTGCAAGCTCGGCGGGCCGTCGCTCCAGCCGAGCTGCGCGCCGAGCACCAGCTGGTGGTTCCACGACGGCAGCACCGGCTGGCTGTACGAGGCCTGCAGCAGCGCGCGGTTGTTGGTCGCGCTGCCGACGCGCCAGCTGGCGGTCGCGCTCAGGCCGTCCTCGGCGGCGTAGCTCGTCGGATAGAGGATGCTGTCGTCGTAGGCCAGCGTCAGCGCGCCGTAGCCCTCCTCGCCGCGCCACGGCTGGCGCCCGATCACCGTCAGCCCGCGGTAGTCGTCGGCCGCGCTGTCCACCGGCTCGCGGCGCTCCCAGCCCGCGGCCAGCCAGCCCTGCCAGCGCCGGCCGTAGCCGCCCATCCCGTAGCCGAGGCGGGCTTCCACGCTGTCGACGAGCTCGACATAGTCGTAGGCCCGGCCGTCGCTGGCGAGCAGCTGCTCGTTGTAGCCGAGCTCGCGGCGCAGCGCGACGAAGGCCGGTCCCGGCTGCCAGCCCTGGTAGCTCCAGGCGAGGAGGCCGACCGCGCTGTGCTCGTGGTAGCCGACGCCGAGCGAGGCGATCACCGTGTGGGTGAGCAGGGCATCGTGGGCGACGGCGACCGCGCCGAAGGCGCCGAGGCTGTCCGGGACGGCGACGGTGGTCGGAGTCCAGTAGCGTGGCCGCAGGCTGTCGAGCGCGCGGTACGGCTCGGCCTCCGGCAGCGCCGCCGGCGCGAGCGGGCGCGGCGCGGGATCCGGGCGATCCGCGCCGACGGCGTACGGTCCGAGCGGTTGCCGCTCGATCGGCGCCGGCCAGCCGTGCGGCACCTCGGGCAGGGCCGGCGGCCATCGCCGCTCGTCGAGCGGCATGACGGCGAGGAAGGGGCCCAGCTGATCGTGATCGAGGACGGCGAGCAGGCGGCCGTCGGGCGAGGGCACGGCGGCGAGCACCGCGCCGATCGTGTTGGTGACGGGGCGGATGGCGCCGGCGAGCTCGACGCACCAGGCGTTGGCGACCCCGGAGACATCGCTGGCGCAGAACACGCGCTCGCCCGCGGCGTCCCACGCCGGGTGCAGGATCCGCGCCGGCACCTCCCAGAGCACGCGCCGCCCGCCGCCGTCCGGCCGCGCCAGCACCAGGCGCGAGCCGCGGGCGTCGGTCTCGACCCAGCACAGCTCGTCGCTGCCCGGTCGCCAGGCCGGGGCCCAGGGCCGGCCCTCGCTCGGGATCTCCTCCGGCTCGCCGTCGTCGCGCCAGCGGATCAGCCGCTGCCGCCCGGCGCCGACGAACTGCACGGCGACGACCTCGAGGCTGTCGCCGCGGCGGCGGGCATCGGGCTGGATGACGCGCGGATGCGGCCACTCGCGGACGACGCGCGCGCCGTCGGCGACGAGCCGCGCTCGGCTGGGTCGCCAGCGGTCGCCGCCGACCGCGGCCTCGGCGTAGATCTGGTGCCGGTCGTCGACCCGGCGCAGCGCGCCGAGCATCCAGGCCGAGGGTTCCTGCAGCGCGTTCTCGATGCGCCCCTGCGCGCTGGTGATCGCCAGCGCGGGGCGCGCGGTCGGACTGTCGGCGGCATGCACCAGGCGCTCGCCCATCCACGCCGGGGCCGCGATCCGCCAGTGCGCCGGGCTGCGCCGCGTCGCATGGGTGACGGGCTGGCTGCGGATCAGCGCGAGCATGCGCTGCTGCTCGGCCTGCAGGTCCTGCCGCGCCTGGGCGATCAGGAACGGATGCTCCCAGCCCAGGCTCGGCTCGCTGCCGCGGCGGAAGGCGAAGGGCAGCTGCAGCCGGCCCTGGTCCTCGACCACCCGCCACAGGCCGCGGCGATCGCCGTAGGCCGCGGCCAGCCAGCGCGCGTAGGCCAGGCCGTAGAGGTAGGCACGGTTGCCGAAGGGCCAGCGCTCGTAGGAGAGGCGCCAGGTGTCGGGCGGGGGGATGCCGCCGGCGGCGGCATCGAGGCGCCACGCCGCGTGCACCAGCGGATCGCGGCCGCGCCCGGCCCACGGCGAGGCCGGATCGGCGTAGGCGGTCTCCGCCCACTGCGCGACCGCCTCGTGCCAGAAGCCCGGCGACAGCACATGGTTCGGCACGCTGCCGAGGAAGACGAGCAGCGACAGCGGATCGTGGGGCAGGACGCGGCCGAACACCGTCTCGAGCGCGGCGCGCCAGCCGTGGTTGCGGTCGTTGGCCAGGTGATGGGCGAACTCGTGCACCAGCGTGCGCTCGAGGTCGTCGCCGCCGGCGAACAGCTGGCTCTCGGGGCGGCTCGGCGCGAGCTGGACCTGGACCAGCGGGAAGGGGACGACGGTCGAGAAGCCGTTGTGCGCGTCCTCGTCGTCGGTGAACACGAGGTGCAGGGTGCGCGTCGGCTGCCAGCCGGCATCGTCGATCATCCGCCGATAGAGCGCGATCGCGCGCGCGACGGCCTCCTCGAGCTGCGCGCGCTGCGCGCTCGGCACATGGATCGCGAGTCCGGGGACGCGGTAGGTGTGATAGCGCACGCCGGGCTTGAACGGCGACTGGTCCTCTAGCGCGCCGAGCGCGGCGGCCAGGGTCAGCAGCAGCGTACCGAGCAGGGATCGTCTCATGCGAAGAGGTCCTGTTGGGCGAGGGGCGGCGGCTCGCTCGGCGGCGGCAGGCCGAGATGGCGGTAGGCCGCCGGCGTCGCCAGGCGCCCCTGCGCGGTCTTGAGCAGGAAGCCGGCTTGGACGAGGTAGGGCTCGTGCATCTCCTCGATCGTCGTCTCCTCCTCGTCGACGGTCTGGGCGATCGTCTTCAGGCCGACCGGGCGGCGGTGCCGGCACAGGCAGTGCAGGATGCGGCGGTCGAGCTCGGTCAGGCCGTGCTCGTCGATGCCGAGCATCGCCAGCCCCTCCTCGGCGACGGCGGCGGTGATGCGGTTGCCGTGGTGCACCTGCGCCAGATCGCGGATGCGCCGCAGCAGGTTGTTGGCGATGCGCGCCGTGCCGCGGCTGCGGCGGGCGATCGGCCGCAGGCCCTCGGCATCGGCGGCGACGCCGAGCAGGCGCGCGCTGCGCTCGAGGATCTGCAGCAGCTCGTCGACGCCGTAGAGGTCGAGGCGCTCGCGGATCGCGAAGCGGCTGCGCAGCGGCGCGGTCAGGCTGCCCTCGCGGGTCGTCGCCCCGACCAGGGTGAAGGGCGGGAGGTTGATCGTCAGCACCTGGCTCGCCGGCCCCTCGCCGAGGTGGACGGCGATGCGGAAGTCCTCCATCGCCGCGTAGAGGTACTCCTCGACGACGCGCTTCAGGCTGTGGATCTCGTCGATGAACAGCAGCGAGCCGGGCCGCAGCGCGGAGAGCAGGGCGGCGAGGTCGCCGGGCTTCTCGAGCAGGGGCCCGGCGGTCTCGGTGATCTCGGCGCCCATCTCGGCGGCGAGGATGTGGGCGAGCGTCGTCTTGCCGAGTCCCGGCGGACCGGCGAGCAGCACATGGTCGAGCGGCTCGCCGCGCTGGCGGGCGGCGGCGACGGCGAGCGCGAGGTTGCGCGTCACCGCGCGCTGGCCGGTGAAGTCGGCGAAGCGCTTCGGCCGCAGCGCGCGGTCGCTCGCCTCGTCGCGCTCGACGAACTCGCGCGGCGCGCCGCCCATCAGAACCAGTACCCCAGGCCGCCGGAGAACGACATCGTCTCGAGGTCGAGGGCGCGGCGCGTGTAGTGCCAGGTGATCTCGAAGAAGAGCCGCTCGCTGAGCAGGTAGCCGGCCATCAGCTTGCCGCCGATGTCCCAGCGCCGCTGCTCGGCGGCAGCGCGCACGCCGGGGATCTCCGCGAGCTTGAGGCGCACGAAGTTGCTGCCGAGCCCGAGGCCGAGCCACCAGCGCTGCCGGATCTGCCGGCGCTCGGCGTAGGTCACTTCGAAGGCGGCGAAGGTCCCCTCGCCGTCGGGCGCGTAGCGGCCGTCGAGGTCGATCGTCGGCAAGCCGACGAGCCCGCGCTCGAGGAGCAGCGTGCCGAGGCCGAGCCGATAGCCCCAGTCGGTCTCGAGCGCCTTGCGCAGCTCGGGGCCGAGGTAGTCGCCGCCGGCCTGGACGAAGAACGGCAGGCCCTGGGCCGCCGGCACGCTGGCGGCGAGCGCGAGGAGCAGGGCGCAGCGCGGCATGGGGGCATGCTCAGGGCGTCGGCGCCGGCGCAACCGCGTCGCCGGCGGGCAGGATCTGCAGCGTGATCGGGCTCGGCAGCAGGCGCAGGCCGGGCGGGCCCTGGACCTGCACCGGCACGATCAGGGAGCCCGGCGGCGGCTCGCGGCGCAGGTCGACCCAGGCGAGGAAGTCGCCCGGCTGCGCCGAGCGCACCGCCGCCTCCAGGCCCTCGATGCGCAGCGTCGTCAGCGGCTCGGCCGGCTCGACCCGCCAGCGCCCGCTGTGGCGCGCCGGCAGCAGCAGGGCGACCGGCACCTGCAGCGTGGCGCTGGCGCTGCGCGCCGGCGCGACGATCACCGTCGCCACCACCGGGTCGAGCGGCTGCGGCAGGCCCTCGACGACATGCAGGGCGACGCGCTCCTCGAGCGGCGCCGACAGCGCGGGATCGATGCCGTCGAGGCGGATCGGCGCGAAGCGCAGCGGCTCGCCGCTGGCCTCGAACATCGCCAGCCGCTCGGCGCTGTCGCGGACCTCGATGCGCGTGCGATCGAGGCGGACCTCCGCCGACAGCCCGGAGGGCAGGCCGAGGACCGGCGGCGGCTCGGCGGGCAGCGTCGCGGTGATCAGCCGCGCCAGGCGCACGCCGATGCTGCGCAGGGCGGGATCGGTGCGGACGATCCGCATGTCGGAGTCGAGGCCGAGCAGGCGGCTGGTCAGCGTCAGCTCGACGGTGCCGGCCTCGCGCGCGCGCGGCAGCTCGAGGTGCGGGCGCAGCACGCCCTCGCGCAGGGCCTGGGTCTTGTTCGCCGGCAGCGAGATGACGGCGACGAAGTCCGGCGGATCGATGGCGGCGACGGTGAGCCCCGGCGGCAGGCCGCCGACGCGCGCCGGCGACAGCTCGACCTGCACCTGGCGCTCGACGCGCACCTGTCCGCTGGTGTAGCTCCACAGCGCGATCGCGATGACCAGGCTGACGAGCTTCAGCCGCCAGTCGGCGAGCAGCCACCTCATCGCCTGCTCCCCATCTCGGCGGCGCGGAAGACGCGCGCGAAGATCAGCTCGAGGTCCTGGCGCGTCAGGCCGCGGGTGAACTGCCCGCGGTCGGCCATGCTGATCTGCCCGGTCTCCTCGGAGACGATGATCGCCAGCGCATCGGTGTCCTCGGAGATGCCGATGCCGGCGCGGTGGCGGGTCCCGGACAGCGACTTGTAGGCGATGTTGTTGGTCAGCGGCAGGATGACGCCGGCGGCGGCGATGCGGCCGCCACGGATGATCACCGCCCCGTCGTGCAGCGGCGCGTCCTTCCAGAAGAGGCTGACCAGGCTCTTGGCGGTCAGCTCGCAGTCGAGCGGGCTGGTCGTGATGTAGGCGTCGAGGCGGTCGTTGCGCTCGATGACGATCAGCGCGCCGATCCGCCGCTCGGCCATGAACATCAGCGCCTCGACGAGCGGGCCGACGAGGTGCATGCCGTGCCCGCCGCCGCCCTGCGGCAGCAGGCCGCCGAGCCGCGACAGCAGGCGGCGCAGCTCGGGCTGGAAGACGACGATCAGGATGATCGCGCTGAAGCCGACCAGGGTCTGCAGCAGCCAGGCGATCGCGTGCAGCTCGAGCCAGCGCGACAGCAGCCAGATGCCGACGACGCCGAGCAGCAGCAAGCTGATGCCGCCGATCTTGCCGCCGGCCGCCGTCCGCTCGAGCGCGCGCAGCAGGGCGTAGACCGCGCCCCAGAGGATCGCGAGCTCGGCGCCGGCGCGGACGAAGAACGGCCAGTCGGCGAGCGGCGGCAGCCAGTCCCACGGGAGGAAGCTCATGCGGCCTCGCGCAGGGCGGCAGCGACGCGCAGCGCGGCGCGCGCGCCGGCGACATCGTGGACGCGCAGCAGCGCGCAGTGCGGGGCGAGCAGGGCGTGCGCGACATGGCTCGCCGCATCGCGCTGCGCCGGCTCGGCGATGCCGGTCAGCGCGCCGATCAGCGACTTGCGGCTGACGCCGACCAGCAGCGGCCGGCCGAGCGCGGCGAGGCGCGGCAGGGCGGCGAGCAGGGCGAGGTTGTGCGCGCGCGTCTTGCCGAAGCCGATCCCGGGATCGAGGACGATCGCCTGCTCGGCGACGCCGGCGGCGACGGCCCGCGCCAGCGCCTGGCGCAGGGCCTCCTCGACCTCGCCGACGACATCCTGGTAGCGTGGCGCCAGCTGCATCGTCTGCGGCGTTCCCTGCATGTGCATCAGGATCAGCGGGCAGCGCGCGCGCGCCGCGACCGCAAGCAGCTCGGGATCGCGACCGCCGCCGATGTCGTTGATCGCATCGGCGCCGGCGGCGAGCGCCGCCTCCGCCACCCGCCCCTTGCTCGTATCGACGCTCAGCGGCACGCGCACGCCGGCGGCGCGGATCGCGGCGATCGCCGGCACGACCCGCGCGATCTCGGTCTCGGCGTCGACCGGCTGGGCGCCCGGCCGCGTGCTCTCGCCGCCGACATCGAGCCAGTCGGCGCCGGCAGCGACCAGCGCGCGCGCCGCCTCGGCCGCCGCCGCCGGCGTCGCATGGCGTCCGCCGTCGCTGAAGGAGTCCGGCGTGACATTGATGATCCCCATCAGGCCGGCGGGCTGGCCGACGGCGATGGCGCGCGCGGGATCGAGCAGCCAGCGGCGGGTCATGCCGCGATCCTAGCATGCGCCCCGGCCGCGGCAGCAGGGCGCACCGCGGCCGAGGCGCGCCCTGCGCAAGCTGCGCGCGCGTGCGATTGCGACACCGCTCGCCGCTTTAGGGTTTCCGCCGATGCCTGCGGAAGCCACGCTGACGCGCGCCGCCGAGCAGCGCCTGCGCGCGCCGCGCACGCGCGGCGCGTTCAGCCAGCGCGATGCCGCGCGCCGGCGCCTCGCCCTGCTCGAAGCCAGCGATGGCGCCGGGCAGGCGGCGATCTTCTGGCTGGTCGAGCTGCCGGCGCAGCGCATCGCCGACGCGCGCTTCCTCGCCTTCGGCTCGCTGTGGAGCCACCCGCTGGCCGACGCCTTCACCGAGCTCGTCCGCGGACGGAGCCTCGACGAGGCCTGCGCGCTGCCGCTGGCGCGCGTCGAGGCCCTGCTGCGCGACGACCCCGAGGTCCCGGCCTGCGCCGAGAGCGAGCTCGCCTTCCTCGCCGACCTCCAGCAGCGCGCGCGCGCCGCCGCCCCGCAGCTCGCGGTGCCGCCGCCGCTGACCGAGAAGCCGGTGTACCAGCGCAAGCGCCCGCAGGACTGGAACGAGCACGACCGCGCCTGGCTGCCGCTGTCGCTGCTCAAGAAGGTCGCCAAGGTCGACGCCGCGATCGCCCGCGTCCTCGCCGACAAGGCGCCGCAGGCGCGGCACCGCGTCGAGGGCCTGCACGACGACTTCCGCGTCGTCTGCCTGCTCGAGGGGGTCGGCGACGCCGAGCGCCACACGCTGGCGCTGTTCATCGCCAGCGCCCTGCGCGAGATCCATCCCGAGCTCACCGTGGAGGTGCCGCCATGAGCGCCCTCGCCCCCCCGCTCAGCAGCGAGGCCGATGCCTACAAGTACGGGTTCCGCAGCGCGGTCGAGAGCGTCACCCTCGCGCCCGGGCTCAACGAGGAGACCGTGCGGCAGATCAGCGCGGCGCGCCGCGAGCCGCCCTTCCTGCTCGAGTTCCGCCTGCGCGCGTTGCGCGCCTGGCAGCGGATGCGCGAGCCGACCTGGGCCGCCGTCGAATATCCGCCGATCGACTACCAGGCGATCAGCTACTTCTCGGCGCCGAAGCAGCTGCCGCGCCATGGCTCGCTCGACGAGGTCGATCCCGAGATCCTGCGCACCTTCGAGAAGCTCGGCATCCCGCTCGACGAGCGCAAGCGCCTCGCCGGCGTCGCCATCGACGCGGTGTTCGACTCGGTGTCGATCGCGACCACGCACCAGGAGAAGCTGTACGACGCCGGCGTCATCTTCTGCTCGCTCGGCGAGGCCGTGCAGCGCTTCCCGGCGCTCGTCGAGCGCTGGCTCGGCAGCGTCGTGCCGGTCACCGACAACTGGTTCGCGGCGCTCAACAGCGCGGTGTTCTCGGACGGTTCCTTCGTCTATGTCCCGCCCTACACGCGCTGCCCGCTCGAGCTCTCGACCTACTTCCGCATCAACAACACCGAGAGCGGGCAGTTCGAGCGCACGCTGATCATCGCCGACCGCGGCAGCTATGTCAGCTACCTCGAGGGCTGCACGGCGCCGCGCTCCTCGGCCCACCAGCTGCACGCCGCGGTCGTCGAGCTGATCGCGCTCGACGACGCCGAGATCAAGTACTCGACGGTGCAGAACTGGTACGCCGGCGACCCGGCGAGCGGCCAGGGCGGGGTCTACAACTTCGTCACCAAGCGCGGGCTGTGCAGGGGCGCGCGCTCGAAGATCAGCTGGACCCAGGTCGAGGCCGGCAGCGCGATCACCTGGAAGTATCCGAGCTGCGTGCTGCGCGGCGACGACAGCGTCGGCGAGTTCTACAGCGTCGCCCTGACCAACGGCCGGATGCAGGCCGACACCGGGACGAAGATGATCCACATCGGCAAGCGCACGCGCTCGCGGATCGTCTCCAAGGGCATCAGCGCCGACCGCAGCCGCAATGTCTACCGCGGCCTCGTCCAGGTGCAGAAGAGCGCCGAGGGCGCGCGCAACCACACGACCTGCGACTCGATGCTCGTCGGCAAGCGCGCCGAGGCCCGCACCTATCCGTACATCGATGTGCAGCGCGACGACGCCGTCGTCGAGCACGAGGCCTCGACCAGCCGGCTCTCCGAGGAGCAGCTGTTCTACCTGCAGGCGCGCGGGCTGGCCGAGGAGGACGCGGTCGGCCTGATCGTCAACGGCTTCGCGCGCGAGGTCCTCGCCGAGCTGCCGCTCGAGTTCGCCGCCGAAGCGCGCAAGCTGCTGCAGCTCAAGCTGGAGAACTCCGTCGGATGAGCCTGCTCGAGATCGCCGACCTCAGCGTCGCGGTCGCCGGCCGCACGGTGATCGAGCGCCTGTCGCTCGCCGTGCCCGCCGGCTCGCTGCACGCCGTCATGGGGCCCAATGGCTCGGGCAAGAGCAGCCTGGCCAAGGCCCTGGCCGGGCATCCGGCCTACGCCGTGACCGGCGGCAGCGTGCGCCTCGCCGGCCGCGACCTGCTCGCGCTCGCTCCCGAGGAACGCGTGCACGCCGGCCTCTTCGTCGGCATGCAGTACCCGACCGAAGTGCCGGGGGTGAACAACGGCGAGTTCCTGCGCCTGGCGGCGAACGCCGTGCGCCGCGCGCGCGGTCTGCCGGAACGCACGCCGAGCGAGTTCGCGCCGCTGCTGGCCGCGGCGCTGCAGGCGAGCGAGGCGCCGGAGGACTTCGCGCAGCGCCAGCTCAACGCGGGGATGAGCGGGGGCCAGAAGAAGCGCAACGAGATCCTGCAGATGTTCGTCCTCGAGCCGAGCGTCGCGGTGCTCGACGAGACCGACTCCGGCCTCGACATCGATGCGATCAAGGCGGTGGCGCGGGCGATCAACGCCTACCGCCGCGCCGACCGCGCGCTCGTCCTGATCACGCACTTCCCGCGCCTGCTCGAGCTGGTGCAGCCCGACCGCGTCCATGTGCTGGTCGGCGGGAGGCTGGTGGCCAGCGGCGACGCCGCGCTCGCTGCGCGCCTGGAGGCCGAGGGCTATGAGCGGTTCCGCGCTTGAGCTGCCGAGCAGCGCGCTCGAGGACTGGCGCTATGTCGACTGCCGGCCGCTCGCTGCGAGTCCGGCCTCCCAGGCCACTGTCCTCCCCGGCCGGCCCTGCGCCGCAGACGCTTTCCCGGAGCCCAGCGACGCGACGCACCGATGGGCCCTCGCCGGCGAGCGCCGCGCCGTGCAGCCGGACTGCGGGCAGCTGCTGCTCGAAGATCGCGGCGGCTGCTGGGCGCTGCTCGTCGAGCTGGCGCCGCGCCAGCGCCTGCGCCTCTGCGTCCGCCGCCACCCCGCCGCCGGACGCAGCGCCAGCTGGCTGCACTGCCGGCTCGCCGCCGGCTCCTGCCTCGAGATCCGCGACGAGCACGAGCAGCCGCTCGGCGTGCACCTCGCGGCGTGGAGCGTCGAGCTCGCGAGCGATGCGACCTGCGCGCTCGGCGTCGTGCAGCGCGGCGGGCTGCTGCAGCGCCAGCGCCTCGACGCGCAGCTGCTCGCGCCGGGAGCGGAGGCGCGCGTCGTGCGCCTCGCCGCGCTCGATGGCGCGCGCCAAGCCCATCTGCTGGCGCGGGTCACCCACGCCGTCGGCCCGACGCGCAGCCGCCAGCTCGCCAAGGCGGTGCTCGCCGACGCCGCGCGCTCGAGCTTCGACGGCCTGATCCGCGTGCTGCCCGGAGCCGACGGCAGCGACGCCCTGCAGCGCGACCATCACCTGCTGCTGTCGCCGCAGGCCCGCGCCGACAGCCGGCCGCAGCTCGATGTCCGCGCCGACGAGGTGCAGGCGGCGCACGGCGCGACGATCGGCCGCCTCGACGCCGAGGAGCAGCTCTACCTGCGCCAGCGCGGGCTGCCGGTCGCCGAAGCCGAGCGTCTGCTCGTCGCCGCCTTCCTCGCCGAGGCCGAGGAGGCCCTGCCGTGAGCTTCGATCCCGAGGCGATCCGCAGCGAGTTCCCGGGCCTGGCCGAGCTGCGCGACGGCCGCCCCTACACCTACCTCGACAGCGCGGCGACGGCCCACAAGCCGCGCTGCGTCATCGAGCGCGTCGCGGAGCTGCTCGGCCCAGCCTACGGCACCGTGCACCGCGGCCTCTACCGCCGCGCGGCGCAGATGACCGAGCGCTACGAGCAGGCGCGGCGGACGGTCGCGCGCTTCCTCGACGCCGACCCCGGCGAGATCGTCTTCACCGCCGGCTGCACCGACGCCCTCAACCTCGTCGCGCACGGCTGGGGCCGCGCCCACCTCAGGCCGGGCGACCGCATCCTGGTCAGCGGCATGGAGCACCACGCCGGGCTCGTCTCCTGGCACACCGCCGGCTTCAAGCCCGAGCCGATCCCGCTGCGCGACGATGGCAGCCTCGATCTCGAAGCCTACGACCGCCTGCTCGCCGCCGGCGGCGTCAAGCTCGTCGGCTGCGTGCACATCTCGAACGCGCTCGGCACGATCAACCCCGTCGCCGAGCTGGCGCGCCGCGCCCACGCCGCCGGCGCGCTGTTCTGCCTCGATGCCGCGCAGAGCGCGCCGCATCTGCCGCTGTCGGTGCGCGCGCTCGGCTGCGACTTCCTCGCCTTCGCCGGCCACAAGGTCTATGGCCCGACCGGGATCGGCGTGCTGTGGGCGCGCCGCGAGCTCCTCGAGGCGATGCCGCCCTGGCGCGGCGGCGGCGAGATGATCGAGCGCGTGTCCTTCGCCGGCACGACCTATGCCGCGCCGCCGGCGCGCTTCGAGGCCGGCACCCCGCCCTTCGTCGAGGCGATCGGGCTGGCGACGGCGCTGGAGTGGCTGATGGCCCAGGATCGCGCGGCGATCCTCGCCCACGAGCGCGCGATCTACGACTACGCCGAACGCCGCCTCGCCGAGGTCCCCGGCCTGCGGCGCATCGGCACCGCGCCCGAGCGCGGCGGCGCGCTGTCGTTCGTCCTCGCCTGCGCGCACCCCGCCGACATCGCCGCCGTCCTCGACGCGCAGCACATCGCGATCCGCGCCGGGCACCACTGCGCGCAGCCGGTGATGGAGCGCTTCCGCGTCAGCGCGACGGCGCGCGCCTCGATCGCGCTGTACACGACGCGCGCCGACATCGACCGCCTGCACGACGGGCTCCAGACCTGCGTCCGCCTCTTCGGGTGAGCGATGCTGCGGCTCGCGCGCCAGGGCCTGGGCATCCGCGAACAGGTCGTCGCCGATCCCGGCAGCAGCCTGCGCTCGCTGGTCAACTGCGGCGATCACTGGCCGTTCACCTGGCACTACCACCCCGAGCTCGAGCTGACCGCGGTCGAGCGCGGGCAGGGCGTGCGCGCGGTCGGCGACAGCATCGCCCCCTTCGCCGCCGGCGATGTCGTGCTGATCGGCAGCGCGGTGCCGCACAGCTGGGCCAGCGAGCCCGGCCTGCCCGGCGGCGTGCAGGCGGTCGTCGTCCAGTTCCCGGCCGAGCTGCTGGCGGCGACCGCGGAGGCCGCGCGGCTGCGCCAGCTCGCCGAGCGCGCGTGCCTCGGACTGTGCGGGCCGCCGACGGCGGTCGCCCTGGTCCGCGCCATCCACGAGGCGCGCGCGCCGCTGCGCCGCCTCGCCCGCCTGCTCGAGGTCCTGGCGGAAGCCGAGCAGTGGACGCCGCTGATGCGTCCGGTCGCGCGCCGCCACCACCGCGATCCGCGCCTGCAGCGCGCGCTCGCCTGGCTGGACCAGCACGCGCGCGAGCCGCTGCGCCTCGGCGAGCTGGCGTCCCGCGTCGCGATGCGGCCGCCGGCCCTGTCGCGCGCCTTCCGCACCGCGTACGGGATCACGCCCTCCGAGTACGTCGCGCGGCTGCGCATCGGCCTGTGCTGCCGCGAGCTCGCCGAGAGCGACGCGGAAGTGGCGGCGATCGCCTTCGCCAACGGCTTCGGCAGCCTGGCGAGCTTCCATCGCTGGTTCCGCCGCCTGACCGGCAGCTCGCCGGAGCTGTGGCGGCGCCGCCTGCGGGGCTGAGATGGGCGCCGCCCATGCCTGCGCCTACCGGCGGGTGGCGATCGCCGCCTGGGCGGCGCTGAGCGCCGCCGGCGACGCGCACGCTACCTGGCAGGCGATCTGCGAGCAGCGCCGCTGCCTCGCGCTCGACCCGGAGTGGGGCTGGGTCGGGCGCTGCGCGGCCGGCGATCAGGAGGAGCTGGCGCTCGCGGTGTGCCGTCGGCTGCCGCGCCCGCAAGCCCCGCTCGCCTTCGGCATGGCGACGAGCAAAGGCACGCTCGCGCAGCATGCCGCTGCCGCCGGTCCCCCCTGGCTCGCCGCCTGGCCCGGGGCGGCCTCGGCGCGCCTCGCCGCCCGCCTGCAGCTCGGCCTCCACCTGCCGGTGTGCTGCGTCGCCGCCTGCTCGACCGCCCTGGCGACCCTGCTGGCCGGGGCCGACGCGCTCGAGCGCGGGCAGGCGGCGCAGGCCCTGGTCGGGGCCGCCGAGGCCTCCTTGACGCCGCTGATCCTCGCCGGCTTCCGCAACGCCGGCGTCCTGTGCGGTGCGACTTTGCCGCAGGCTTTCGCCGCCCCGACCGGCTTCGCGCCGGCCGAGGGCGCCGCCGCCTTCCTGCTCGCCGAGCGCGGGCCCTGGCGCCTGCTCGCCGGGGTGCGGCTCGGCGACGCCGAGCACGAGACCCACTGCCTCGATCCGCTCAGCCTCGGCTGCGCCCTGGAGGCGCTGTGGGACCTCGCTCCCCGCCCCGAGCTGATCGTCTGCCACGCCACCGGCACCGCCCACGGCGATGCCTACGAGGGCGCTGCCCTGGCGCGCGGGCCCTGGGCGGCGGTGCCGCGGCTCTGCGCCAAGCCCTGGATCGGCCACACGCTGGGGGCCAGCGGCGGCGTCGAGCTGGCGGCCGCCCTGCAGGCCCCCTGCCAGCGGCTGTGGAAGCTCTCGCTCGGGTTCGGCGGGCACATCGTCGCCCTCGCGGTCGAACGCATGCTCCGGTAAGTTTGCCGATCTTCGCCGTTGACAGTCCCGAAATCATCGACAAGGTACGCGCCCGATCCGGCAATCATTGCCGCTCCCCGTGGTCAGCGCTGCCCAGCCCCAACTTGCCAGACCCCGCTCCCCGGCGCGGCGCGCGCGCTGGGCGCCGATCCTTGCGGCCTTGCGCGACCAGCCCTGGCGCGAGCTGCTTGCAGCCAGCGAGCTGCTCGAGGCGCTCGCCGCCCAGGGCCTGGAGCTCAGCGAGCGCACGCTGCGCCTGCACTGCGCGGAGCTCGGCGCCGCGGGCCTGATCGAGCGCGTCGGCAAGCGCGGCTACCGCCTGACGCCCGCCGGCCTCGAGGCGGCGCGCGCGCTCGCCGTCCAGCGCCGGCTCGGCACGGTCGCGGCGCGGATGGAGAGCATGGTCTGCCAGCTGACCTTCGATCCCCGCCGCCGGCAGGGCCTGGCCTCGATCAATGCCTGCGTCGTCCGCCGCTCGCTGCTGCCGACCCTGCTCGCCGACCTCGAGGCGGTGTACGAGAGCGGGCTGGCGGTCGGCGACCGCGTGCTGATCGCCGAGCCCGGCAGCGAGGTGCTCGGGCGACGGGTCCCGGAGACCTGCGTCGGGATCGGCACCGTCTGCTCGCTGACCATCGCCGCCACCCTGCTCGCCGGCGGGGTGCCGACGCAGCTGGTCGGCGGGGCCCTGCTCGGCATCGTCGAGCGCCGCCCCGCGCATCTGCTCGAGCTCGTCCGCTACGACGCCAGCTCGCTCTCGCCCAACGAGCTGTTCATCCGCGCTCGCCTGACCAGCGTGATCGACGCCGCGCGCTGCGGCGAGGGCCGGATCACCGCCAGCCTGCGCGAGCTGCCGATGTCGGCCCTGCCGCGGCTCGACGAGGCGCTCGCCGCCTGCCGCGAGGCCGGTTTGCACGGCGTGCTCGCCGTCGGCAAGCCCGGGCAGACCCTGCTCAACGCCCCGCTCGGCGAAGGCCGGGTCGGCCTGCTGCTCGCCACCGGCCTCAATCCGCTGGCCGGCCTCTGGGAGCGGCACCTCGTCTCCGCCAGCGATCCCGACACCGCCAGCCCGATGGTCGGGCCGGCGGAGTGGCAGTCGCTGATCCCGGTGCGCGAGCTGCGCGCCCGCCTCGCCCGTTTCCTGTAGGAAGTCCATGACGATGCCTCTCGATCCCGCCCTGCCCCCGCCGACCGGCCTGTACGATCCGACGCGCGAGCACGACGCCTGCGGCGTCGCCTTCCTCGCCCACCTCAAGGGCCGCAAGTCGCACGAGCTCGTCGCGCGCGCGATCCGCGCGCTGCGCAACCTCAATCACCGCGGCGCGGTCGGCGCCGATCCGCGCGACGGCGACGGCGCCGGCATCATGGTGCAGATGCCGGACGCCTTCTTCCGCGCGGTCGTCGGCTTCGCGCTGCCGATCGCCGGCGACTACGCCGCCGGCACGGTGTTCCTGCCGCGCGAGGCGCGGGCCCGCGAGCTGTGCATGGGCGCGCTGGAGAGCGCCTGCAGCCACTACGACCTGCAGCTGCTCGGCTGGCGCGAGGTGCCGGTCGACTCCAGCGTCCTCGGCCGCGCGGCGCGCGCCACCGAGCCGCTGATCCGCCAGGTCTTCGTCGGCCGCGGCCAGGTACCGGCCAAGCGCTTCGAGCTGGCGCTGTACCTCGCGCGCAAGCGCGCCGAGAAGCAGATCGCCGAGCACGAGTCCTGCCGCGGCTTCTATGTCTGCTCGCTCTCCGCAAAGAGCATCGTCTACAAGGGGATGTTCGTCACCGACGCGCTCGACCGCTACTACCCCGACCTCGCCGACCCGCGGCTCATCAGCGCGCTCGCCCTCGTCCACTCGCGCTACTCGACCAACACCTTCCCGACCTGGTCGCTCGCCCACCCCTTCCGTCTCGTCGCGCACAACGGCGAGATCAACACGCTGCGCGGCAACATCAACCGGATGCGCGCGCGCGAGGCCCTGCTCGCCCACCCCGAGCTCGGCGACGCGATCGCCGACCTCAAGCCGGTGATCATCGAGGGCGGCTCGGACACCGCCTGCTTCGACAACGCCCTCGAGTTCCTGGTGCGCACCGGGCGCTCGCTGCCGCACGCGATGGCGATGATGATCCCCGAGGCCTGGACCTCGAAGGCCGGCCTGCCGCCGGCGCTCAAGGGCTTCTACGAGTACCACGCGACGATGATGGAGCCCTGGGACGGGCCGGCGAACATGGTCGCCTGCGACGGCGAGCGCATCGTCGCCGCCCTCGACCGCAACGGCCTGCGCCCGGCGCGCTACCTCGTCACCAGCGACGACGAGATCCTCTACGCCTCGGAGACCGGGACCCTCGACTTCCCGCCCGAGCGCATCGCGCGCAAGGACCGCCTCGCCCCCGGCAAGATGCTGATGGTCGACCTGCTGCGCGGCCGCCTGCTGTTCGACGACGAGATCAAGCGCGAACTGGCGGCGCAGCAGGACTACGCCGGCTGGGTCGCCCAGCACAAGCTGACGCTCGAGCAGCTGCCGGCGCCGGTGCAGCCGCCGATCCCGCGCCACGAGCGGCTGCGCCAGCAGCAGCAGGCCTTCGGCTACACCGTCGAGGACCTGCGCGTCGTCGTCGCGCCGATGTGCATCGACGGCCAGGAGCCGGTCGGCTCGATGGGCGACGACACGCCGCTCGCCGTCCTCTCGCGCCGCCCCAAGCCGCTCTACAACTACTTCAAGCAGCTCTTCGCGCAGGTGACCAACCCGCCGATCGACCCGATCCGCGAAGAGATCGTGATGTCGCTCGTCCAGTACGTCGGCGAGGCCAAGAACATCCTGCTGCCCGGCCCCGAGCACGCGCGGATGCTCGAGCTCGAGCGGCCGATCCTGACCAATGATCAGCTCGAGCGCCTGCGCCAGGCCGACCTGCCCGGCTTCAAGGGGACGACGCTCGAGTGCCTGTGGCACGCCGACGAGGGGCCGGAAGGGCTGGAGACGCGGCTGGCCGAGCTGTTCATCGAGGCCGAGCGCGCCGTCGATCAGGGCTGCACGATCCTCGTCCTCTCCGACCGCGGCGTCGACGAGCGCCACGTGCCGATCCCGGCCTTGCTCGCGGTCTCGGCGATCCACCACCACCTGATCCGCGCCGGCAAGCGGACGCGCTGCTCGCTCGTCGTCGAGAGCGGGGAGCCGCGCGAAGTCCACCACTTCGCGCTGCTCGTCGGCTACGGCGCGACCGCGGTCAACCCCTACCTCGCCTTCGACTCGATCCACGACCTCTACGACCAGGGCGCGCTGCCGCCGCTCGACGGCAACGCCCACGCCGACGACGAGCACGACGCCGTCTACCACTACCAGAAGCAGTTCATCAAAGCGGTCGACAAGGGCCTGCTCAAGATCTTCTCGAAGATGGGGATCTCGACCCTGCAGGGCTACTGCGGGGCGCAGATCTTCGAGGCCGTCGGCCTGGCCCAGGACTTCATCGAGCGCTACTTCACGCACACGCCGTCGCGCGTCGGCGGCGCCGGGATCCGCGAGATCGCGCGCGAGACGCTCGAGCGCCACCGCCTCGCCTTCGCGCCGCTGATCGACAAGAACCGCGAGCTCGAGCGCGGCGGCTTCTACCACTGGCGGCGCGACGGCGAGCACCATGTGATGAACCCCGAGGTCATCGCCCTGCTGCAGCACAGCGTGCGCAGCGGCGACCGCGCGACCTTCCGCCGCTACACGCGGCTGATCGACGACGCGAACAAGAACCTCGCGGCGCTGCGCAGCCTGCTGAAGTTCAAGAAGACCAACCCGATCCCGCTGTCCGAGGTCGAGCCGATCGAGAACCTGTTCAAGCGCTTCTGCACCGGCGCGATGAGCCTCGGCTCGATCTCGACCGAGGCGCACGAGACGCTGGCGCTGGCGATGAACGCGATCGGCGGCCGCTCGAACACCGGCGAGGGCGGCGAGGACCCGCGCCGCTACCTCCCCGACCCCGACGGCCGCAGCCGGCGCAGCGCGATCAAGCAGGTCGCTTCCGGGCGCTTCGGCGTCACCCCGCACTACCTGGTCAACGCCGACGAGCTGCAGATCAAGATCTGCCAGGGCGCCAAGCCCGGCGAGGGCGGGCAGCTGCCCGGGCACAAGGTCACCGAGTACATCGGCTGGCTGCGCTACAGCGTGCCGGGGGTCACGCTGATCAGCCCGCCGCCGCACCACGACATCTACTCGATCGAGGACCTCGCGCAGCTGATCTTCGACCTCAAGAACGCCAACCCCGACGCCAAGATCTCGGTCAAGCTGGTCGCCGAGGTCGGCGTCGGCACGATCGCCGCCGGCGTCGCCAAGGGCCATGCCGACATCGTGACGATCAGCGGCTGCGAGGGCGGCACCGGCGCCAGCCCGATCAGCTCGATCAAGTACGCCGGCATCCCCTGGGAGCTCGGCGTCGCCGAGACCCACCAGACGCTGGTGCTCAACGACCTGCGCAGCCGCATCCGTGTGCAGACCGACGGCCTGCTGCGCACCGGCCGCGATGTCGTCATCGCCGCGATCCTCGGCGCCGAGGAGTTCGGCTTCGCGACCGTCGCGCTGGTGACGATGGGCTGCATCATGATGCGCAAGTGCCACCTCAACACCTGCCCGGTCGGCGTCGCCACCCAGGACGAGACGCTGCGCCGCAAGTTCTCCGGCAAGCCCGAGCACGTGATCAACTTCTTCACTTTCCTCGCCGAGGAGGTCCGCGAGTACATGGCGCAGCTCGGCGTCCGCCGCCTCGAGGACCTGATCGGCCGCGTCGAGCTGCTCGAGGTCGACGAGGCGCTCAAGCACTGGAAAGCGAAAGGCCTCGACTACAGCCAGCTGCTCGCGCCGGCGAAGCCCGGTCCCGGCGTCAAGACCCACTGCTGCATCTCCCAGGACCACGGCATCGACCGCGTGCTCGACCGCCGCCTGATCGAGCTGGCGCGCCCGGCGCTCGAGCAGCGCCAGCCGGTGACGATCGAGATGACGGTGAAGAACAGCGATCGGACGATCGGCGCGATGCTCTCCGGACAGATCGCGCGCCGCTACGGCCGCGAGGGCCTGCCCGAAGGCACGATCACCATCCGCCTGCGCGGCACCAGCGGCCAGAGCTTCGGCGCCTTCCTCGCTCCCGGCGTGCACCTCGAGCTGACCGGCGACGCCAACGACTACGTCGGCAAGGGGATGGCCGGCGGGCGCATCGTCATCCGCCCCGACCCGCGCGTCGGCTACCGCTGGGATGAGAACGCGATCGTCGGCAACACCGTGCTCTACGGCGCGACCGGCGGCGAGGCCTTCTTCGGCGGCATGGCCGGCGAGCGCTTCGCGGTCCGCAACTCCGGCTGCAAGGCGGTCGTCGAAGGCGTCGGCGACCACGGCTGCGAGTACATGACCGGCGGCATCGTCGTCTGCATCGGGCGCACCGGCCGCAACTTCGCCGCCGGGATGAGCGGCGGCCTGGCCTTCGTCCTCGACGACGACCGCAGCTTCGCGACGCGCTGCAACACCGGGATGGTCGACCTCGAGCAGGTGACGCTCGAGACCGAGAGCGTCGACGAGCTCAAGCGCCTGCTCGAGCTGCATGCGCGCCTCACCGGCTCGCCGAAGGCCGCGACCCTGCTCGCGCAGTGGCCGATCGTCCTCAAGCGCTTCGTCCTCGTCTTCCCGCGCGAGTACCGCCGCGTGCTGACCGAGCGCGCGCGCCGCGCGGTCGCCGCCGTCCCCTGAACCCTCTGCCAAGGAAGCGCCATGGGCGACCCCAAAGGTTTCATGATCCACACCCGGCGGGCTCCCAAGTACCTGCCCGTCGAGGAACGGCTGCGCAATCACGACGAGCATGTCGAGATCCTGCCGGAAGAGACGGTCCGCACCCAGGCCAGCCGCTGCATGGACTGCGGGGTGCCGTTCTGCATGAGCGGCTGCCCGCTCGGCAACCTGATCCCGGAGTGGAACGACCTCGTCTACCGCGGGCGCTGGAAGGAGGCGCTGGAGGTCCTGCACGCGACCAACAACTTCCCCGAGTTCACCGGCCGCGTCTGCCCCGCGCCCTGCGAGAACTCCTGCGTCCTCGGCATCAACGAGCCGCCGGTGACGATCAAGCTGCACGAGGTGTCGATCGTCGACAAGGGCTTCGAGATGGGGTGGATCCGCCCCGAGCCGCCGCCGAAGCGCAGCGGCAAGCGCGTCGCGATCGTCGGCAGCGGCCCCGCCGGCCTGGCCTGCGCCCAGCAGCTCAACCGCGCCGGCCACACGGTGACGGTGTTCGAGAAGCACGACCGCGCCGGCGGCCTGCTGATGTACGGCATCCCGCACTACAAGCTGCGCAAGGAGAAGGTGCAGCGCCGCATCGATCTGCTCGCCGCCGAGGGCATCGCCTTCCGCCTGCGCTGCCATGTCGGCGTCGATGTCAGCTTCCAGGAGCTGCGCCGGGCCTTCGACGCGATCGTCATCTGCACCGGCGCCGAGCAGCCGCGCGACCTGCAGATCCCGGGCCGCGAGCTCGACGGCATCCACTTCGCGATGGAGTACCTGCCGCAGTCCAACCGCGCCAACTGGGGCGATGCCGACATCGCCGCCCTGCACCCGAAGCGGCAGCGCATCTGGGCCGAGGGCAAGCGCGTCATCGTCATCGGCGGCGGCGACACCGGCAGCGACTGCATCGGCACCGCGCTGCGCCAGGGCGCGGTCAGCGTCGTCAACTTCGAGCTGCTGCCGGCCCCGCCCGAGCGGCGGGCGCCGAACAACCCCTGGCCGCAGTGGGCGCGCATCCGCCGCATCTCCTCGAGCGTCGAGGAGATGCTCGCGCGCGGCGGCGATGTCTACTACAGCATCTCGACCAAGGCCTTCCACGGCCAGGACGGCCGGGTCTGCGGGCTGACCACCGTCGACCTCGACTGGTCGAGCGGCAAGCCGGTCGAGAAGCCGGGCAGCGAGCGGCGCTGGGACTGCGACCTCGTCCTGCTCGCGCTCGGCTTCCTCGGGCCGCGGCGCCCCGGGCTGCTCGAGCAGGCCGGGGTCGCGCTCGACGAGCGCGGCAACGTCCGCACCGATCCGCAGACCCGCATGACCTCGGTCGAAGGCGTGTTCGCCGCCGGCGACGCCCGGCGCGGGCAGTCGCTCGTCGTCTGGGCGATCAGCGAGGGCCGCGAGATCGCGCGCGCCGTCGACGAGTGGCTGACCGGCGAGCCGAGCCTGCTGCCGGCGGTGCGCCTCGATCCCTTCCAGTACTGATCACGGGCCGCGGCGCGGGCCGAGCCGGACGAGTTCGTCGCGCCAGGCCGCGGCCTGGCCCTCGCCGATCTGATAGAGCCAGCGCCGGGCGTCGGCGCCGTAGCCGGCGGTCGGCGCCAGCCAGCGGTGGCGCGCGCACCACCAGCGGTTGAACAGGTGCATGTGCAGCTCGCGCGCGTACTTGGCGATGCAGGAAGCGAGCGCGGGCAGCGGCCAGCGGCGGTCGGCGCCGACCGCGATCAGCACCTCGCTGGCCGCGACGCGGTAGCGGCGGGCGGCGCGCGCGGCGTCGACGAGCTGCACCGCCGCTCCCGGCCAGATGCCGGACAGCCAGGGGCCGTAGTCGAGGCGCCCGCCGAGACGATCGATGACGATGCGTGTCGGTCGTCGCGGATCGGGCGCGAGCTCGCCGAGCACGGCGCCGACGGCGGCGAGCAGGCAGGCCGCGCGGTTGCGGCCGGCGGCCCGCGCCTCATTGAGCGCGCGCGGGTGCAGGATGCGCGCGCGCAGGCCGGCCGGGCTCAGGCCCGGCAGCCGCCAGGACGGCAGCGCGCGCGCCGCCAGCGGCACGCGCAGCTGCTCGGCGCCCTGCTGCCAGGGCGCCGAGCGCTGGTCGGCGGACTCGCCGCACAGCGCCAGCACATCGGCCGCGGTGTCGGGCTGGAAGCCGCTGAGCCAGGCGAGCGCCGGCAGGGCGACGCGCTCGAGCGGCGCGAGGTCGCCGGGACGATGCACGGCCTTGCTGTCGGCGACCCCGCAGCCGGCGAGCGCGGCGAGCGCCGCCTCGTCGTCGGCCGCGACCGCGACCGCGCAGACCACCAGCGGACCGAGCAGCGGACCGTAGCCGGCTTCGTCGACGCCGAGCTGCCGCTCAGCGCTTGGGCTCGGGGGGCAGGACGAAGTCATCGGCGGCGAGCAGGCCCTGCACCCAGGAGACGAAGGCCGCGAAGGGGTAGGCGAGGCAGGCGATCGCCGTCTCCTCGGTCACCGGCAGCGGCGGGAAGCGGTCGCGCGCCAGCCGCGACAGCCGCTCGCGCATGCGCAGGCCGGCGAAGGCCTCGCGGTAGGGCGCCTGCTGCGCCGCGACCGCGACGCGGGCGTAGATCTCGTGCAGCTGGATCAGCTTCTGCCACAGGCGGGCGATGCGAAAGCGCTTCTGCTCCGGGGTCTGGCCCTGCAGGAAGAGAAAGAGCTGCGGGGTCTCCTCCATCGCCGCCAGCCAGTGGTAGAGCGTCGGGTAGGCTTGGCCCTCCCGCGGATCGAACTCGTCGACCGCCATGTAGACGAGGAACACCTGCTTGTAGAAGCGCGCGCGGACGCGCTCGGCGAGCAGCGCCGCGAGCGCGGCCGCGCGCTCGCTCTCCGGCAGCGCCGCCAGCGAGCGCTCGGCCTCCGCGCCGAGGCGCGGGATGGCGACGGCATCGTGCCAGGTCGCATCGGCCTGCCGCTGGCGCAGGCGCTCGCGCAGCTCCTGGCAGCGCGCGGCGAAGCTCGCCGTCCACACCAGGCTCTCGGCGAGCCGCGGCTCGCCGAAGGGCGGCAGCGGCCGCGCCAGCCGCGCCACGGCCTGGCAGGGCAGGGCGCGCAGCGCGTCGATGCCCAGCGTTTCGCCGAGGCGCTCCTGCAGCTGGCGGCGCAGCGTGCGGTACACCGCGATCGCATGGAGCTGCGCCTCGGCGACGCCGAGCCCGCTCTCGTCCCGCAGCAGGCACAGCTCGTCGATCAGCGCGGCGCGCACCGCGGCCTCGCGGTAGTGCTCGTCCTCGGCCAAGGCCGCAAGCAGCCGCTGCTGCAGGCGGCGCGCGCCCTCGTCCTCGAGCTCCGCAAGCAGCGCCGCCAGCCGGCCCTGAGCCGGCTGCTCGGCGAGCAGGCCGTCGCCGATCCCGCCCTCCGCCTCCTCGATCAGCGCGCGATGGCGCGCGATCACGATCGGCCGCCGCGCCTCGGCGATGATCGCGGCATCGCTCGCTGCCTCGTCCGCTGCCTCGGCCATGCGGCGACTATCGCGCGGCGCGGGCGGGCGCCAGCGCCGTCCGCCTCAGGCGCGCTCGTACTTGATGACCTCGACCGGGCAGCCCTCGGCGGCCTCGATGATCTGCTCCTCGAGGGTCGCGCCGTAGTCGTCGGCGAGCGGCGCGCGCGCGTCCCGATTGGTGTCCTCCTTGCCGTCCGCCCGCACCGCGGCGCGGATGTGGCAGGTGTCCTCGGTGACATGGAAGACCTCGGGGCAGGCGGTCTCGCAGGCGTTGCAGACGATGCAGCCGTCCTCGATCCACACGCGGGCGATGGGCATGACGACCTCCGTCGGGCGTCGTATCGCTGCCGCCGCAGGGCCAAAGGCTTTTCGCGTGCGGCGCACGCGGTCTTCCCTTTCGGTCAGGCGCGCCAACCTGCCGCAGTCCATGAGCCGCATCGACCTCGAGCCGGTCAAGGGCACGCGCGACTTCTATCCCGAGGACCTGCGCTTCCGCAGCTGGCTGTTCGGGCACATGCGCGCCGTCGCCACCGCCTTCGGCTACGAGGAGTACGACGCCTGCGTCCTCGAGCACGCAGCGCTCTACATCCGCAAGGCCGGCGACGAGGTGACGCGGCAGCTCTACGAGTTCATGGACAAGGGCGGGCGCCATGTCGCGCTGCGCCCGGAGCTGACGCCGTCGCTGGCGCGGATGGTGATGGCGCGCGGCGCCGCGCTCGCCCTGCCGCTGCGCTGGTTCGCCATTCCGCAGTGCTTCCGCTACGAAGAGACGCAGCGCGGGCGCAAGCGCGAGCACTTCCAGTGGAACATGGATGTCATCGGGCTGGCGAGCGTCGCCGCCGAGGCCGAGCTGATGGCGGCCCAAGCCGAGCTGTGCCGCCGCGTCGGCCTGCGCCTCGACGGCCCCGAGCCCGAGGCGCTGTGGCGGGTCTCCGACCGCCGCCTGCTCGCCGACGCCCTCGCCGGGCTCGGGCTCGACGAGGAGCGCGCCGCCGCGGTCTGCGTGCTGATCGACAAGCGCGGCAAGATCGGCGACGAGGAGCTGCTCGCCGCGCTCGGCGAGCTCGGCGTCGACCGCGAGGCGTCGCGGCGGCTGTTCGCGCTGCTCGAGGTCCGCGGCCTCGAGCAGCTCGGCGCGCTGCTGCCGGCCGAGCATCCCGGGCTGCGCGCGCTGCGCGAGCTGCTGGCGCTGGCCGAGAGCCACGGCATCGCCCACCTCATCCGCATCGACCTCTCGGTGGTCCGCGGGCTCTCCTACTACACCGGCATCGTCTGGGAGGTGTTCGCCGCCGCCGGCACCTTCCGCCGCGCGATCGCCGGCGGCGGGCGCTACGACCGCCTGTGCGCGCAGCTCGGCGGCGAGGCGGTGCCGATGGCCGGCTTCGGCTTCGGCGACATCCCGATCCAGGAGGTGCTGGCCGAGCTCGGGCGCCTGCCGCCGCTGCCGCGCACGCTCGACGCCGTCGTCTATCCGATGGACGGCGCGCTGATCCCGCTCGCCAACCGCCTGGCGGCGCGCCTGCGCGCCCAGGGGCAGAGCGTCGCCGTCGACTACACGCTGCGGCGCTTCAAGCACGTCGTCCAGCGCGCCGAGAGCGACGGCGCGCAGGCGCTCTACATCCTCGGCAGCGACGAGGTCGCGCGCGGCGTCTGCAAGCGGCGCCGCCTCGGCGGCGCGCGCCAGGAGGACGACATCCCGCTGGCCGCCTTCGGCATCGCTTAGCAGGCTTCGGGCGCCGTTGTCCTGCTCTTCCGCGCCAGTACCGTCACGAGCATGGCGCCCTCCGACACGCCGCGCGGAACCCGTGCGCTGCCGCCGCTCTCCGGCCGGCAGCTGGCGGCGCTGGTCCGCGAGCGCCTGCAGCAGGATCCGGCGTGGAGATCGTTCACCGTCGATCAGCGCTGGGTCTGCCCGTGGTGCCTGTCGGTGATCGGCCGCCGACCGCAGCGCAGCTGGGAGGACTCGATCGCCGCGCACCTCGAGGTGTGCCGGCACTATGCCGGCGGCAGCCGGCCGCCGCTGGCGGCCGCCGTCGTGCAAGCGCAGATCGCCTTCGAGAACCTCGTGCACCGCGCCAAGAGCGACCCGGCATGGCAGGTCTACGCGGACGGCGTGTGGATCTGCCCGGCCTGTTTGCAGCGCATCCCGCAGGTGCGGGCGATCGGCGGCAGCCCCTCGCTGCTGACCTACCGCGAGATGGTCCAGCACCTGCAGCGCTGCGCCGCCTACGCGCGCGGCACCCTGCATCCCGTCGCGGCGGTGCGCGCGGTGATCGCGCCCCCGGCCCCGCCGCCGGTCACCCCCGCCACCGGCGCCCGCAGCCTCCCGCCGCCGGCAGCCGGCGGCGCCGCCACGCCGCTCGGCGGCGCCCGCGTCCTGCCCGCGGCCGGCCCCGCCGTGGAGCCGACCGCGGCCACCCCGCTCGGCGGCGTGCGCATCGTGCTGCCGCCCGCGGCCAGCGAGCCGCCGGTCGCCACCCCGCTCGGCACCCGCGCCCTGCCGCCGCTGCCGCCCGCGCCGAGTCCGCTGCCAGCGCCGCTGGCGCCGGAGCTCGCCTGGATGGACGAGGCCGATCGCCAGAGCGCGCGCAGCGAGGCCAGCGCTCCCCCGCCCCCCGAGGAACTGCGCCGCGCCCGCGATCTGCAGCAGCGCCTGCTCGCCGAGGCTCCGGAGATCCCCGGCTTCGCCTTCGCGACGCGCTACGAGCCTTGCGACCATGTCAGCGGCGACTTCTTCTGCTTCGTCCGCCTGCCGCACGGCGACATCGGCTTCGCGATCGGCGATGTCAGCGGCCACGGCATGCAGGCCGCGCTCGTCATGTCGATGGCCAAGAAGACGCTGGAGATCTACGCCGCGCAGGGCGGCGGACCGCGCCAGGTCCTCGCCCAGGTCAACGACGCGCTCGCCAGCGACCTCGGCGGCACGATGTTCGTCACCGTCACCTACGCCGTCCTGTCGCCGGCGCGGCGGACGATCCGCTGGGTGCGCGCCGGGCACCCGCCGACCCTGGTGTGCAACCATCGCCTCGGCACGCAGGGCGAGATCAAGCCCGCAGGCATGGTGCTCGGGATGAAGACCGGGGCGCTGTTTTTCGACAGCCTGGAGGAATACGAGATCGATGTCGTGCCCGGCGACACCTTCCTGCTCTATACCGACGGCATCACCGAGACCACCAACCCCCAGGGCGAGGAGTTCGGCGAGGGGCGGCTCGCCGAGATCTTCGTCCGCCATGCCAGCGCCGGGGTCGAGTCCCTGCTGACGCAGATCATCGATCGCGTGCGGCATTTCCGCGGCTCGCGACCGGTCGCCGACGATCTCACGCTGCTCGCGCTCGCTGTGCCATGAGACTGCAGGCCGCCGCCCTCACCCATCGCGGACGCATCCGCAACCACAACGAAGACGCCGCCTACGCCGATGCCTGGGACCGGCTGGCGGTGGTCTGCGACGGGATGGGCGGGCACGCTGGCGGACACATCGCTTCCCAGCTCGCGGTCGAGACGATCGTCGCCAGCCTCTCGTCGCTGCGCGGCGCGGCCTGGGCCGACGAGGAGCGCGTGGTCAAGGCCGTGCAGGAGGCGGTGTTCGCGGCCAACGACCGCATCCTCGCCCGCGCGCGGGTCGATGCGACGCTGTCCGACATGGGGACGACGATCGTCCTCGGCGCCTTCATGCCCGACCGCGTGGTCACGGCCTACGTCGGCGACAGCCGGATCTATCGGATCAGCGGCCGCGAGATCGCCCAGGTCTCCGAGGACCACAGCCTGGTCGCCGAGCGCATCCGCGCCGGCCTGCTCGATCCCGACAGCGAGGAGGCCCGCCTGCTCTCCAACATCGTCACCCGCGCGCTCGGCATGGAGCAGATCACCGTCGACATGGCGGTCGAGGACCTCGCGCCCGGCGACACCTACCTGCTGTGCACCGACGGCCTGCACGACCTCGTCCGCGAGGCCGAGATGCTGCGCATCGTCCAGGGCGCGAGCACGCTCGAGCGCGCCTGCGTCGAGCTCGTCGAGCTCGCCCTGCATCGCGGCGGGCACGACAATGTCACCGTCGCCCTCGTGCGCGCGCTCGCGGAGTGAGCATGGCCCCCTTCGATCTCGCCGCCGACAACAGCGCCCTGCTGCTGATCGATGTCCAGGAGCGCTTCCTGCCCGCGATCCCCGAGATCGCCGGCGAGCGCCCGGTCGGACGCTGCTGCCGGCTGCTGCTCGAGAGCGCGCGCGACCTCGCGGTGCCGATCCTCGTCAGCGAGCAGTACCCGCAGGGCCTGGGACCGACGCTCGCGCACCTGCAGGAGGCGCTGGCCGGCGCGCCGCGCCATCCGAAGACCGCCTTCAGCTGCTGCCGCGACGCCGGCCTGGCGCGCGCGATCGCCGCCCTGCATCGCTCCTGGTGGGTGCTCGCCGGCATCGAGGCTCATGTCTGCGTGCTCGCCACCGCCGCCGATCTCCTCGCGCAGGGCCGACGCGTCGTCATCGCCGCCGACGCCGTCGCCAGCCGCGACGCTCGCCACGCCGCCTGGGCGCTGCAGGCGGCGCGCGACCTCGGCGCCCTGGCGTTGCCGGCCGAGACGGTGATCTTCGCCTGGCTCGGCGACGCCGCGCATCCCGCCTTCAAGCGGGTGGCGGCGCGGCTGCGCTGAGCGGCGGTGCGCCCTCGGTCATCTCGAGGAAGCGCGCCTCGAGGTCGCCGCCGGCGCTGAGCTCGGCGACCGTGCCCTGGGCGATGATCCGGCCGTGGTTGATCACCGACACGCGGTCGCAGGAGGCCTCGACCGTCGACAGCGTGTGCGTGCTCATCAGCACCGCGCCGCCATCCCGCGCCAGCGCGCGGAACAGGTCGAGCGTGATGCGGATGTGCCTGGGGTCGAGGCCGACCAGCGGCTCGTCGACGATCAGCAGGCGCGGGCGATGCAGCCAGGCGGCGGCGAGCACGACGCGCTGGCGCTGGCCGTGGCTGTAGCCCTCGGCCAGGCGGTCCCAGAAGCCGGAGAGGTGGAAGAGGTCGTCGCACTCCCGCAGGCGCTCGGCGAAGGTCGCGCGATCGAGGCCGTAGACGCGGGCGGTGAAATCGAGGAACTCGCGGCCGGTCAGCCGCTCGAAGAGGTAGGGCTCGTCCGGCACATAGGCGAGGACGCGGCGCGCCGCCTGGCCGTCGCGGACGGCGTCGCAGCCGTCGACGAGGATCTCGCCGGCATCGGGCTGCAGCAGGCCGACGATCATCCGCATCGTCGTCGTCTTGCCGGCGCCGTTGGGACCGAGGAAGGCGTGGACCTCGCCCGGCGGCACCGCGAGCGACAGGTCGTCGACCGCGACCAGGCTGCCGAAGCGCTTGCTGACCTGCCGCAGGACGAGCAGGCTCATGCCGCGATGCTGCGGCGCGCCGGCGCGCGGCAAGCCGTCAGGCGAGCAGCTCGGTCAGATCCTCCGGCGGATGGCGGATGCCGATGAAGAAGGGGCCGAACTCGGCGTACCAGGCGCTCGCCGGATCGTAGCGCATCTCGGTGACCAGCTTCTTGAAGACCAGCGGATCGTCGGCGTGCAGGTCGACGCCCCACTCCCAGCTGTCGAGGCCGATCGCGCCGCTGATCACCTGCACGACGCGCTCGCGGTAGCGCGCGCCGACCTGGCCGTGGCCGCGCATCAGCTGTCGCCGCTCCTCGCTGGAGAGCGCATACCAGTTGCGCTGCTCGCCGCGCCGCTTGCTCATCGGGTAGAAGCAGAGGTGGCGCTGCGCGGGGATGCGCCGGAACAGCCGGGCATCGAGCTCGGCGGTCAGGCGCGCCAGCTCCTCGCGGTAGGCCTCCTCGTAGCCGGGATCCTCGGGCCGCCGGCCGCGCGCCGCGAGGGCGCGGCGCGCCGCGGCGCTCGCCTCGTAGAGCCCGAGCTCGATCACCGAGAGGAAGGAGAAGCTCGGCTTGAGGAACTCGTGCAGGCGCAGGCGGCGGAAGCTGAGCTCGACCTCGTCGAGGGCCTCGACGCTGTCGCGATAGTGCAGGAACAGGAGATCGGCCTTCTGGCCGACGACGCTGTACATCGCGCTGTCGCCGCGCGCCGCGCCCTGCATGCGCTCGAGCCAGGCCTGGGCCTCGGCGATCATCTCGATGCCGGCGGAGCAGGCGCGCCAGCGCGGCCAGTCGACGACATAGCAGTCGTGGAGGACGAACCAGCCCTCGCGGGTCTCCGGGACTTCCGGACTCGGATGCGGGGACTCGCTCATGCCGCCACCTTAGCGGCGCTGCGCGCCGCGCCAAGCGCGCGGAGAGCGTCGCGCGCCGCGGTTGCCGCGCGCGCGACGACCATAAGCCGAACGGATGAGCGTCGCCGCCGCTGCCGACGAGCACCTGGTGATCCGCGGCGCCGCCGAGCACAACCTGCAGCAGGTCGACCTCGACATCCCGAAGCGCCGCCTCGTCGTCTTCACCGGGGTCAGCGGCTCGGGCAAGAGCAGCCTGGCCTTCGACACGATCTACGCCGAGGGCCAGCGGCGCTATGTCGAGTCGCTCTCGGCGTACGCCCGCCAGTTCCTCGGCCAGCTCGAGAAGCCGAAGTACGAGCGGATCAGCGGCCTGTCGCCGACGATCGCGATCGAACAGAAGTCGGCGGCGCGCAACCCGCGCTCGACGGTCGGCACGATCACCGAGATCCACGACTACCTGCGCGTGCTGTGGGCGCGCATCGGCGTCCAGCACTGCCACCAGTGCGGGCGCGCCGTCGGCCGGCGCAGCGCCGACGAGATCGTCCAGGCCCTGCTCGCCCGCCCCGCCGGCAGCCGGATCCTGCTGCTGGCGCCGAAGGTCCGCGAGCGCAAGGGCGAGCACGCCGAGATCCTCGAGCAGGCGCGCCGCGAAGGCTTCACCCGGGTCCGCATCGACGGCCGCGAGCACCAGCTCGAGGCGCTGCCCAAGCTCGACAAGAAGGTCAAGCACCGCATCGAGATCGTCGTCGATCGCCTGGTCATCCAGCCGACGGTGCGCGCGCGGCTCGCCGACTCGGTGGAGACCGCGCTGCGCCTCGGCGAGGGCGCGCTGCTCGTCGCCGACGCCGACGGCGCGCAGCCCGAGGAGTTCTTCAGCGAACGCAACTACTGCCACCGCTGCGACCTGTCGTTCCCCGACCTCGAGCCGAATCTGTTCTCGTTCAACTCGCCGCTCGGCGCCTGTCCGGCGTGCAACGGCCTCGGCGTCGCGCTCAGCGTCGACCTCGAGCGGTTGATCGATCCCCGGCTGTCGATCGCCGCCGGCGCCGTGCGCTGCTGGGGACCGCTCGACGAGGACGACAGCTTCGCGGCGAGCTACCGGCGCAGCGCCCTCTCCCGCCTCGGCGTCCCGCTCGATGTGCCGTGGCAGCAGCTTGCCGAGCGCGAGCGCAACCTCGTCCTCTACGGAAGCCCGGAGCGCCTGCAGATCGACTGGCGGACGGCGACGACCGGCGGCTCGTATCAAGCGCGCTTCGACGGCGTCGTGCCCTGGCTGCTGCGCGCGGTGCACGACGAGGAGCGCGAGGAGCGCCGCGAGCAGGCGCAGGCCTTCCTGCTGTCGCGGCCCTGCCCGGCCTGCGACGGCGGGCGCCTCAAGCCGGAGAGCGCGGCGGTGCGCGTCGGCGGCCGCACCCTGCCCGAGGTCTGCCGCCTGACGATCGCCGAGGCCCACGCCTTCTTCGGCGCCCTGCCGCTGGCTGGCGCGGCGGCCCAGATCGCCAGCGGCGTGCTCAAGGAGGTCCGCGCGCGCCTCGGCTTCCTGATCGATGTCGGGCTCGAGTACCTGACGCTCGAGCGCAGCGGCCCCAGCCTCTCCGGCGGCGAGGCCCAGCGCATCCGCCTGGCGAGCCAGGTCGGCAGCGAGCTGACCGGCGTGCTCTATGTGCTCGACGAGCCGTCGATCGGGCTGCACCCGCGCGACAATCGCCGCCTGATCGCCACCCTCGAGCGGCTGCGCGACCTCGGCAACACCGTCCTCGTCGTCGAGCACGACGAGGAGACGATCCGCCGCGCCGACTGGGTCGTCGACTTCGGCCCCGGCGCCGGGCGGCAGGGCGGGCGCATCGTCTATGCCGGGCCGGTCGCCGGCCTGCTCGCCGCCGAAGGCTCGCTGACCGGCGACTACCTCGCCGGGCGGCGCCGCATCGCGGTGCCCGCGCAGCGCCGCCCGGCGCAGGGCCCGCGCCTCGTCGTCACCGACTGCCGCGCCAACAACCTGCAGGGGATCGAGGTCGCGATCCCGCTCGGCTGCTTCGTCTGCCTCACCGGCGTCAGCGGCGCCGGCAAGTCGAGCTTCCTCAACGGCATCCTCTACCCGGCGCTGGCCAACCACTTCCACGGCGCGCGCCAGCCGGTCGGCGCGCACGGCGAGATCCGCGGCCTCGAGCACATCGACAAGGTGATCCGCATCGACCAGCAGCCGATCGGGCGCACCCCGCGCAGCAATCCCGCGACCTACACCAAGGTCTGGGACCACATCCGCGAGCTCTTCGCCGCCCAGCGCGAGGCCAAGCTCTACGGCTACAGCGCCTCGCGCTTCAGCTTCAACCGCAAGGGCGGGCGCTGCGAGGCCTGCGAGGGCGCCGGGCTCAAGCTCGTCGAGATGCACTTCCTCGCCGATGTCTTCGTGCCCTGCGAGGTCTGCCAGGGCCGCCGCTTCAACGAAGCGACGCTGCGCGTCCGCTACCGCGGCAGGAGCATCGCCGAAGTCCTCGATCTTTCCGTCGCCGAAGCGCGCGAGCTGTTCGCCGCCCATCCGCCGATCGTCCGCATCCTCGACACGCTGATCGCGGTCGGTCTCGACTACCTCGCGCTCGGCCAGAACGCGACCACCCTGTCGGGCGGCGAGGCGCAGCGGATCAAGCTGTCGCGCGAGCTGGCGCGCCGCGACACCGGGCGCACGCTCTACATCCTCGACGAGCCGTCGACCGGCCTGCACTTCGAGGATGTCCGCAAGCTGCTCTCGGTCCTCCACCGCCTGGTCGACGCCGGCAACACCGTCGTCGTCATCGAGCACAACCTCGACATCGTCAAGACCGCCGACTGGGTCATCGACCTCGGCCCCGAGGGCGGGGCGCGCGGCGGCCGCCTGGTCGCCGCCGGCGCGCCGGAGGACATCGCGCGCTGTCCAGAGTCGCACACCGGGCGCTACCTCGCGCCGCTGCTCGGCCTCACACGCTGCGACGCTGGCGGATGACGAGCTCGGGATCGGCGAGGCGGACGACCGACCACGGCGGCACCGAGCGCGTCAGCCAGACATTGCCGCCGATCACGCTGTGCGCGCCGACGACGGTGTCGCCGCCGAGGATCGTCGCGCCGGCGTAGATCGTCACATGGTCCTCGAGGTCGGGGTGGCGCTTGTTGGCGGCCCCGCGCACCAGCTCGCCGTCGGCGCCGCGCGCCAGCGGGTTCCAGGCGACGAGGCCGACGCCCTGGTAGAGCAGGCAGCGCTTGCCGATGCGGCTGGTCTCGCCGATCACCACGCCGGTGCCGTGATCGATGAAGAAGCTCTCGTCGATCGCCGCCCCGGGATGGATGTCGATGCCGGTGCGGCCGTGCGCGTGCTCGGTCAGCATCCGCGGCAGCAGCGGGATCCCGCGGCGATACAGGCGGTGGGCGAAGCGCTGGATGCTGACGGCGACGATCGAGGGATAGGCGAGGACGACGACCTCGCGCTCGCTGGCCGCCGGATCATTGGCGTAGGCCCACTCGACATCGGTGATGACCAGCTCGCGGACGGCGACGAGGTCGGCGAGCAATTCGGCGACCAGGCCGCGCAGCGCCGCCGGCTCCGGCTCGCTGCCGCCTTCGCGGCGCGCCTGGTAGCGGCAGGCGCGCGCCACCTGCTCGAGCAGCGTGCCTTCGAAGGCGGCGAGGCGCGCGCAGAGGAAGTCGTCGAGGCGCGCGCCGCCGACCGGCTCGGCGACGAAGTAGCCGGGGAAGAGCAGGGTCAGCAGCTGGCGGGCGAGCAGGGCGACGCTCTCGCGGTCGGGCAGGCTGGCCTCGTTGACCCCGGGCTGGCGCTGGTAGGCGGCGCGCAGCCGCCTGGCGACCTCGGCGAGGCTGGCGAACAGGGCATCGCTCATGGGGGATTCCTCAGCAAGCGCGGCAGGGGCAGCAGCGCCTCGCCGGGTTGGCGCGCGGCGTTGGTGCGCGCCGCGCCGAGGCGCCGCTCGTAGAGCGCGGCGTGCTCCTCGCGTCCTCGCCCGTCCTGGCGGCGATCGGCGGCGAGGCCGGCGAGCGCCCGCTCCCAGGCCTGCGCGGCGCGCGTCCAGTCGCGCTCGAGGAAGCGGATGCAGGCGATCGTATCCCACAGGCCGTGGGCGGCGGCCGGCGGCAGGCGCTCGGCGGCCTGCTCCAGCCGCGGCAGGAGGCGGCGGGCCTGCGCGAGGTCCTGGGCCGTCGGCTCGGCGCTGCCGGCGACCAGCGCGTAGGCCCAGGCGTTGTCGACCATCAGCTCCAGGCTGGCGTCGCCGAGCCGCATCACCGCCAGCGCCGCCAGGCGGTGGCGCAGTGGCCACAGCTCGTCGTCGCCGCCCAGCCGCTCGATCGCGCCGAGCTGCAGCCAGGCCAGGCGCTGGCGCTCGCCGGCATCGACCGCGCCGAGCCAGGCGATCAGCGGGCCGCTGTCGCCGTGATCGGCGGCGGCGAGGCCCCGCGCCAGCGCCGGCTCCTCGCTCGACCAGGCCGCCAGCTCCTGCACCGGATCCGCGACCTGGCGCGCGGCGCGCACCGGATCGAGCAGCAGGCTGGCGACGAAGAGCGCGCAGACAGCGAGGAAGGCGACGATGGCGAGGCGCATGCGGGCGACCAGGCGATGGTGAGCGGCGGCGAGCTCAGCATTGCGCGCGCAGGCGCGCAGGAAGCGGACGCGCTCGCGGATCGAGCGGTGCCGCCAGCTCGGCTCGTCCTCCGGGGTCCCGGAGAGCCGGGCGACCGCCTGCAGGGCCGAGGTCATCGCCGTCGTGCCGGCGAGCTGCGCGCCGGCGAGGTCGGCCTGCCGCTCGCAGGCGCGGCTGAGCGCGGCGAAGGGCCCGCGGATCCAGCCCAGCAGCAGGACGCCGAGGACGGCGATCGCCAGCCAGTCCTCGGGCAGCGCCGCCAGCTCCGGCCACCGGGCGAGCAGCGACTCGCCCAGCGCCGCCAGCCACTCGAGCAGCAGCCAGTTGGCGAGCATCGCGCACAGCGCGAAGGCGAGGTAGAGCCAGAGATGCCCGTGGCGATGGTGACCGAGCTCGTGGCCGATCACCGCCCGCACCTGCTCGGCGGGCAGGTCGGCGAGCAGGTCGTCGCTGACCAGGACCCAGCGCAGCCGCGGCAGGATGCCGATCGCCAGCGCGTTGTGCACGGCGCCGCCGGCGGAGCGCCACAGGCACAGCCGCGCGATCCCGGCGCAGTCGCGCTCGAGCAGCCGGCGCAGCTCGCCAGGAGGCAGCGGCTGCGCGCCCCATAGCGGCAGCAGGGCGAGCGGCAGGAAGGCGAGCAGGCCGAGGACGAGAAGCCAGCCGCCGAGCAGGGAGAGCAGCAGGCCCTGCCAGCCGCTGAACCACGCCAGGGTGCCGAACTCGCGCCCGAACCACTCGCAGAGGTCGATGATCGGCAGCACGAGCAGCACCGGTGCCAGCTCGAAGCGCAGATGATGCAGGACCAGGGCGCGGCGCGTCCACGGCACGCCGCTGATGCGGCTGATCGCCGGCGCCAGGCCCCACCACAGGCTGGCGTGCATCAGCACCCAGGGCAGCAGCGCGAGCGTCCAGCCCGGGGCCCAGGCCGCCCAGCCCCAGCGCCAGCACAGGAGCGCGAAGACGGCGAGGCCGCCGAGCTGCCCGCCGCGCTCGACCGCGCGCAGGGCGCGCCGGTCGCCGTGGCGCGCCAGCCAGTTGCCGACGCCGATCACCCCGAGCGCCCAGCCCGCCACCAGCAGCAAGGCGGCGAGCACAGTGCTCTGCGCGTCCGCCACCGGACGCGCGGCGAACACCTGGAGCACGAGCAGCGCGGCGAGCACCGGCAGCAGTGCGCCCATGCCGGGATGCTGCGTCGGCGGCCAGCGGCGCCAGAGCCGGGCTTTGCCGCTTCCGCCGGCGACGACACTCGCGTCATGGCAGAAGCGCCGGAACAGCTCGCTCGCCTGCGCGCCGCCTGCCTCGACGCGCTCTGCCTCGGCGCGCCGCCGCCGGCCGCCGACTGCGCGGCGTGGCTGACCGAGGTCGTGCCGCCGGGCACGGCGCGCGGCGTCGCCGAGGTCCCGGAGCCGTGGCGCGCGGCGCTCGCCTGGTGCGGGGTGCCGCTCGCTCGCGGTCCGCTGCGCTGGGGCGTCGATCTCCGCGTCGCCCCCGCGCTCGCCGCCCCGCGCCGCCGCGGCCGGCGGCTCGAGCTGCCCGCCGCCGAGCAGCTGTCCCAGCTCAGCGCGGTCGCGCTGCAGCCGCTGCGGCGCTTCATCGCCGAACGGCTCGGCTTCCGCCTGCAGATGGCGCCGGGGGTGCGGCTGTGGCTGTGGCCGGAGCGCGCGCTCGTGCTCTCGCTGCGCCCGCAGCCGCTGCTCGGCTTCTGCTACGGCCCGAGCCCGGGGCACCGCGTCTACCTCGAGCTGCCGCCCTGGGGCTGGCAGACGATCGCATGGTAGACGACAAGCGCGCCCTGCGCGCCGCGCTGCGCGCGGCGCGGCGCGCGCTGCCGCTGGCGCAGCGCGCGCGCGAGGCCGCGGCCGCCGTCGCGGCCTGCGCCCCGCTGAGCGCTGTCGAGGCCCTCGCCAGCTACGCCGCGCTGCCCGAGGAGCTCGACCTCGCGCCGCTGCATGCCGCGCGCTGGCAGCGCGGGCTGGCGGTGTACCTGCCGCGGGTCGTCGCCCGCGAGCTGGTCTGGCACGCGGTGCGCGATGCGGCCGAGCTGCGACCGGGCTACCGCGGGATCCCGGAGCCCGATCCCGACCTGCCGCTGTGCGCCCTGCCGCCGAACTGCCTGGTCCTCGTGCCGGGCCTCGGCTTCACCGCCGACGGCGCACGCCTCGGCCAGGGCGGCGGCTACTATGACCGCCTGCTCGCCGCACGGCCCGACCTGCGCAGCGTCGGCGTCGGCTTCTCCTGCCAGCTGCTGCCCGCGCTGCCGCAGGCCGCCCACGACCAGCGCCTCGGCGCCGTGCTGATCGCCGGGCAGTGGTTCCCGAGCGACGCCGTGGCGCGGCTCAGCGCTGGACGATCGGCAGGTACTGCAGCGGAATCTGCAGGATGATCAGCGCCATCGCCGTGCCGTAGGCCGGACCCGGCCCCTCCAGGCCCGGCCAGCTGCCATCGGGCTGCTGGCGAGCGAGGATCGCCGGCGCCGCCAGCGCCCAGTAGCGCTCCCAGTCCTCGCGGTCCGGGCTGTGGAACATCGCCTGCGCCGCGTAGTACTGCCCGTACCAGAAGTAGTGGCCGCCCTGCAGATGGCCGGCGAGGTGGCGGCGCAGGAAGCGCAGCGCCGGACCGAGGTGCGGGTCGCCGGCGATCGGCACTCCGGCGCCGATCAGGGTCATCGCGCCGGCGGCGGCGCGCGGCACGCCCTCCGGGCCCTCGGTGCCCCAGCCGCCGCCGGCCGCGGTGTAGGTGAAGCTGCCGGTCCCGGTCGCGCAGCGCCGCACATAGGCGATCGCGCGCGCCGTCGCCTCGACGCTGGCCTGGCCGCCGATGCCGACGTTCCACGCCGCGCGCAGCGCCATCACCTGGCAGATCGTGACGCTGACATCGGCATCGATCGGCAGCGGCTGGTAGCGCCAGCCGCCCTCCTGGTTCTGGCTGCGGTGGATGAGGTCGACCGCGGCTTCGAGCGCGGCGCGGATTGGCTCGGCCGGCGCCATTCCATAGCACTCGGCGAGGAACAGCGTCGCGAAGCCGTGCGCGTACATGTTGCCGTAACCGCCGCCGAGGTAGCCGCGAGCGCGGTCCTGGCTCTGCAGGACGTAGCGCAGGGCGCGCCGGCACTGCTCGGCGTACTGGCCGCGCGTCGGCGTGTGGCCGCCGGCGAGGAAGGCCATGCCGGCGAGGGCGGTGATCCCCGGGCCCTCGCCGATCGCGCCATCGGGCTGCTGCAGGCGCGCCAGCGCCGCCAGGCCTCGGTCGATCGCCTGCTGCCAGCCCGCCGGCTCGCCGGCGTGGACGGCGGCGAGCAGGGCCGCGAGCGCGCTGCAGCGAGCGAGCAGACGCATGCGCGCAGCCTACGACGAGGCCGCCTGCAGCCAGCGCGGCGATTGCTGGCCCAGGCAGCAGCGTAGGGTTCGTGCATGGGCTTCACTGGCCAGCTCGGGTCCGTCAATCTCGCGGACATCTTCCAGACCCTGCAGGTCAACCGCCAGACCGGGACGATGACCGTCAGCAGCCCGAGCCAGGAGACGGTGCGGCTATGGTTCGCCGAGGGGATGATCGTGCTCTGCTCGGCGCCGACCGTCGAGGGCCGGCCCTTCCTGCTCCATATCCTGCTGCGCCGCGGGCTGGCGCCGGCCGAGGCGCTCGACGAGGCGCTGCGCCGCCAGCGGCAGACCGGGCAGGCGCTGCGCGATGTCCTGCTCAACACCGGCCTGATCGCCGAACCGGCGCTCGACGAGCTGGCGGTGTGGTGCGTCGAGGAGATCGTCTGCCCGATCTTCGAGTGGCAGGCCGGGCAGTTCAGCTTCGCCGAGGGCGACCCGCCGCCCGAGCTCAGCGGTCCGGAGGCGATCGCGATCCCCGCCGGCCTGCCGACGACCTCGCTGGTCATGGAGGCGACGCGGCGCCTGGACGAGTGGCAGCGCATCCGCGCCGTGATCCCCGACGCCAACGCGCTGTACATCGTCGACAACGAGGGCCGCCAGAACCTGCGCAACGTGCAGACCGACCCCGAGCTGCTCAAGGTCCTGCGCTACCTCGACGGCCGGCACCTGCTCGACGGCATCGCCCAGGCGACCGGCTTGTCGCGCTTCGATGTCCACGCGATCGCCGCCCAGCTCGTCATCGCCGGCGTCGCGCGCGCGCGCAGCCTCGCCGAGATCGTCGACGACGCCCTGCAGCTCAAGCAGCGCGGCGAGCTGCCGGCGGCGCAGGCCCTGCTCGAGATCGCGCTGCGCGCCGCGCCGACCGCCGATGTGCAACGGCCGCTGGCCGAGATCTACGAGAAGCTCGGGCAGATCCCGCGCGCCGTCGAGCTGTACCTCGCGCTGCTGCAGCAGGCCCAGGACGCCGGCGACCTCGCGCAGGCCCGCGACTACCTCGACCTCCTCGTCCGGCTCTCGCCCGACGACCCCGACCTGCACTTCGAGCGCGCGCAGATCCTCGCCGAGCTCGGCAACCCCGAGCTCGCGACCCAGGGCTTCTGCACCGCGGCCCAGGGCTTCCTCGCGCTCAAGGCGGTCGCCAAGGCGATCGATGCCTGCCATCGCGCGAAGAACCTGCTGCCGCGCCAGCCCGATCCGCACCGCTACCTGGCGCGCGCCTACCTGCTCGATGGCAACACCGAGACCGCGGTCGTCGAGTACAAGGCGCTGTGGCACGCGCTGCTGACCGAGCAGTCGCCGCGCAAGGCGCTCGAGGCGCTGACGCGGATCCTCGATAGCGACTGCAAGTACGCCGCGGTCAAGGAGCAGGTGCTGGCCTACGCACGCAACTCCGAGGCGGTGCGCACCAGCCGCGCGATCCGCCTGCTCGTCTACGCCGCGATCGGCGTCGTCCTCGGCTGCGGCCTGGTCGCCGGCTGGTGGTTCTACGAGCGCCACCTGCTGCGCGAGGAAGGCCTGCGCCGCCTGACCGAGCTCGAGGCGGCGCTGCCGCACCAGCTGCAGGAGCTGCGGCACATCGCGCTGCGCCAGCAGCTGGCCGAGATCCGCGGGCACTACGGGGTGCGGGTGCCGGAGGTCGAGCTGCGCGCCAGCGCCCTCGAAGCCCAGGTGGCCGAAGACTTCGAACTGCGCGCCAGCGAAGAGCTCAAGCGCTGCGAGGCCCTGCGCGCCGCCGGCAAGTACCAGGAGGCGCTGCGCGCGCTCGACGACCTGGAGCGGACCTTCACCGCGACCCGCGCCGCCGCCGCCGTCCCGGAGGCGCGCACCCGCGTGCGCGCGGAAGAGATCGCGACCCAGGTCTACGCGCGCGTCGAGAGCGCCAAGCAGCGCTGGACCGCGCTCGACTGGGACGGGGCCCTCGCCGAGCTGACGCCGGTCCTCGCGCGCAGCGACCTGCCGGCGGCCCTGCGTCAGGAGCTGACCGAACTCCAGGTCGAGTGGCAGGCGGCGCTGCGCAGCGCGCGCCGGCTCTCCGAGCGCGCCGCCGCGATCCAGGCCCAGGGCGACCGCCGGACCGCGCTCGAGGCCTGGCGGCGCGCCGCCGATCCCGCCGCCGAGGGCGAGAGCGACCGCGCCGCCGCGCTCAGCCGGCTGACCGTGCTCGAACGCGACATCGCCGAGGGCCGGGCGCGCCAGGCCCAGGGCGCGGCGGCGCGCGGCGACCCCGTCGCCTGCTTCGCCGCGATCGACGAGCTGCAGGCGCTCGCCGGCCAGGCCCGCGGTCCGGGGCCCGGCGAGGTCCTGCAGGCGCTGACCCTGCCCTTCACCGTGTTCCTCGACAGCCACCACACGACGCTGCAGATCGCGCGCCGCGATGGCGCCGCCGAGCAGCTGCGCGCGCCCCCCGGCCATCAGGGCCCCTGGCGCCAGGTGCTCGCCTGGCGGCTGAGCGAGCGTTGGACGCTGACCGCGGCGCGGCGCGGCTTCCTGTCGCAGTCGCTGTCGGTGTCGGCGGAGGCGCGGCGCGTCTCCGCCGACTTCACGCTGGTGCGCGGTCCGAAGTGGCGCTGCGAGCTCAGCGCGCGGCCGGTGTCGGCGCCGCGGCTGGTGCCGGGGGCGGTGCTCGTCGGCACCAACCGCACGACGCTGGAGTTCGTCGATCCCGCCCAGGGCACCCTGCGCACGCTGTCGTTCGGCGACGCCGTCGCCGAGCTGATCGACAGCCTCGCGATCCTCGGCCAGCACGGCTTCCTCGTCGTCGAGCAGCGCGTGCACGCCGTCGACCTCGCGGTGCGCGCCCGGGCCTGGGCCTGGCCGCCGCCGCACGAGAGCGGCCCGCGCCTGCTCGGCCGCCTGGCGGCCCTCGAGCATCCGCTGATCCCCAGCGTGCGCCTGGTGCTGGCGCCGGCTCCCGGCGAGCTGCTCGTCCTCGCGGTCGACGGCGAGCGCGTCGTCCGCTATCCCGGCCTGCGCTTGAGCGGCGAAGTCAGCGCCGCGCCGCTGGTCGATGCCCGCGACCCGCTGCGCCCCCTGGTCTGGCTGCCGCTCGGCGCGGCGCTGCTCGTCATCGACTGCAGCACGGTGACCGAACGGAACCCGCCGCGGCTGCTCGCCTCGCTGACCCTGAGCGGCGAGCTGCTGACCTCCCCGGTGCCGGCGCTCGTCGAGCAGGTCCCGGCGATCCTCGTTGCCGACAGCCGCGGCGTCGTCTCGGCGATCGATGCCCGGCCGGCGGCCGGCGGCCTGCTGCGCACGCTCGGCTCATGGACCCTGGAGAGCGCGCCGACCAGCGAGCCGATCCTCGCCGGCGACCGCACGGTGGCGGTGCTCGCCCTGCCCGAGGGGCGCCTCGCCTGCCTCGACCTCGCCCGCCCCGGCAGCCTGCGCTGGCGGGCCCCGGCGCGCCCGCTGAGCGCCGGCATCGTCGGCGCGCCGGCGATCGGCCAGCTCGGCGCCTATGCCGTCGACAGCGCTGGGATGCTGCACGCCTTCGCGCTCGTCGACGGCGCGCTGCGCTGGTCGGCGGACCTCGGCGGCACCCCGGTCGGCGGGGTGCTGGCCAGCGACGGCGCCCTCTACATCCCGACCCGCGCCGGCCAGCTCGTCTGCTTCGAGGAAGGCGACGAGTGAACGGCAACGGCGGCGGCCGCGGCGCGTATGATCTTCGGGGACCCATGCCGCAGCGCGCCTTCACCCTCGTCGAGCTGCTCGCGGTCATCGGCATCATCGTCATCCTGATGGGCCTGGCGCTCGGCGGCGTGTCGCTGGCGCGCCGCAGCGCGCAGCGCGCGCGCACGGTCGGCGCGATCGCCGCCGTCGCCGCCGCCATCGACCAGTACCGCAACCTCAACAACTGCTGGCCGGAGCACTTCACCGTCAGCGATGCCGTCGCCAACCATCCCCAGGCGCCGGAGGAGCTGCGCGCGCGCCGCTACGACCAGGTCTATCAGCGGGTCTTCGCGCCCGGCGGGCAGCTGCGGCCGGCCAGCGAGATCCCGCCCGAAGACTGGCGGGCGGTCAATGCCGCCCTCGCCTGGCAGCTCGCCGACCTGGCGCGCGAGCACCAGCGGCGCGGCCTCTTCCTCGACGCCTGGGAGGAGCCGCTGCGCTACCGCCCGGCGCGCTGGTACCCCTGGCAGAGCGGGGCGCGCGCGCGCATCGACAGCGACCAGCCGCCGCAGCCCGACAGCTACCAGCTGTGGTCGGCCGGTCCCGACCGCCGCGACGCCGAGGACCCCGGCGAGGGCGGCGACGACATCCCGAACTGGAACAGGCGCTGATGCCGGCATGCGCCGCGGCTTCACCCTCACCGAACTGCTGGTCGTCATCGGCATCGCCCTGCTGCTGATGGGCCTCTCGGTCGCCAGCGTGGTCCGCGGACCCTCGCTCCACCGGATGCTCGCCGCCGAGCAGCTGCTCGCCGACTGCATCCGCCAGGCCCGCCACCAGGCGCGCAGCAGCGGGCAGCCGGTGCTGCTCGTGCTCAGCCCCGAGGACGGCGCGATCAGCGGCCTGATCCGCCGGCTGCTGTGGACCCGCGAGGAGGGCTGGCCGCCGGCCCACGACGCCTTCTGGCCGGGACGCAGCGGCAGCGGCCTGCTGTTGCCCGACGCCTTCGCCGAGGATCCGGCGGCCGCAGCCAGCAGCGATGGCCTGCTCGAGGGTCCCGACCGCCTGGCGCGCGGGCTGCCGCCCGAGGCCCAGCGCGAGCTGCCGCGCCTGCTGCTGAGCGTCGCCGTGCGCCCGCCGCGCGCCGACCGCGGCCCTCTCGCGCTGCCGCTGGTCCTGGTCGGCGAGGAGAGCGAATACGGCGAGGAAAGCAGCGACCTCGCGCGCAGCCAGCTCGGGCTGCTGCTGCTGCGCAGCGACGCCGACGCGCAGAGCGGCGCCGCGCCGCGCACCGTGCTGCCGGCCTGGGAGGTCCTCGGCTGGATCGTCGACGGCAGCGGCGAGCGGCACGAGATCTCCTCGCTCGCTCACGCCACCGAAAGCCGCGGGCGGACGCTGACCCTGGTGCACAGCGACGGCACCGCGGGCGCGATCAGCGGCTACGACCACGACGGGGCGATCGCCGGCGAGCGCTGGCTCGAGCTCGGCCTGCTCGTCGAGCCCGGGCGCCTGACGCTGTACCGCGATGGCCGGGAGATCGCGCAGCGCGCGCTGAGCGTAACCAGCCTGCGCTCGGCGCCCGGCGCGCGCGAACGCGTCGTCGTCGGCCGCATCCGCATCCCGGGCTGGGATGCGGCGCGCTTCGCCCCGCCGGCCGGCGTCGTCTGGCTGATCGACAGCGTGCGCCTCGAGCGCCTCGGCACGGCGCCGGCGGCGCTGCTGCCTGCGGGCGTGCAGGTCGCCGCGCCGGCGCGCATCCGCTGCCATCCCGATGGCCGCGTCGAGTGCGAGGGCGAGCTCGCGCTGCGCAGCGACAGCGGGGAGAGCGCGATCGTCACGGTCTCGGGCAGCGGGCTGGTGACGAGCGCCACCCGCCTGCGTGCGGAGGACCGATGAGGCGCGGCGCCGCCCTCGTCCTCGCCCTGGCGATCCTCGCCAGCCTGCTGTTCCTCGCCCTGCCCTTCGTCTTCAGCCAGACGGCGAGCGTCGGCGGGGCGCGCAGCGCGGCCTGGGACCACGAGGCGCGGCGCATCCTCGCGGCGAGCGAGCACGAGGCGGTGGCGGCGAGCATCAGCGCGCTCGCCGCCCTCGCCGCGGGCGAAGCGACGAACTCCCTGCCGCACGACCTCGCGGAGCGCGCCGGCTACAGCGTCGTCGTCGAGCACCCGGGGCGCGCCGTCCTCAGCAACCTGCCGGCCTCGGGGTCGACGCAGCGCGGGCTCGCGATCGAGGACGAATACGGCAAGCTCGATGTCAACAGCCTCGGCCCCGAGGCCTGGGGGCGCCTGTTGGCGGACCTCGACATCCCCGATCCGACGACTTGGCGCTGGGTGTGGAGCGGGGGCCAGCCCAACGCGCAGCCGGCGCTGCTGCAGCACGGCAGCTGGCAGCCGCTGCCCTACGGCCGGCTGGCGATCGCCCTCGCCCGCCACCGCCTGCGCCTGCCCAGCGGCCGCTACCACGACCTCGCCGAACTGCTCGCCGCCGACCCCCGCCGCGCGCAGCCGGCGCAGGCGCCCTTCGGCGCCGTCGAATACGGCTCTGGCGCGCGCGACCAGGAGAGCTTCGAGCCGCTGATCAGCCGCCTGATCCCCGACTGGGAGCAGCAGCTCTTCGGCGCCGGCGGCCTGCTCGACCGCCAGGGACCCTACCGCGCTCACCCGCTGACCCGCGTCGAGTGGGAGCGCCTGCTGCCGCACCTGACCGTGCACGCCCTCGGCCAGGGGCGGGCGGGCTGCGCCGACCTCGGCACGGTCATCGCGCTGAGCCAGGTGCCGAACCACAACGACCACAGCATGATCAGCGATCTCGTCGCCGCTCCCGCGGCCCTCAACCGTCTGGTCCCCGCCTTCGCCTGGCTGGTCGGCGCGCGCCGCGACGGCCGCCTGTACCGCGGCCGCCGCCACCTCGATGGGCTGACGGTCGAGTCTGTCGCCTCCCCGCTCGCCGATCCCGGGCTGCCGCTGGCCGTCGAGCTGCCGGCCTGGGTCAACGCCAACACGATGACCGAGCCCGTCGCGGCAGCGCTCAACGCCCAGCTGCCAAAGCAGCCGCTGGCGGCGCTCGCCGCCCTGCCGCCCGACAGCTGGTGGCCCTTCGCGCTTGCGAACACCGGCCAGCCCTCGACCTGGCGGCCGCCGCTCGCCGTCCTCAGCCTCGGCGCGATCCGCATCGAGGCGGCGACGACGGTGATGGCGGCGGGGCAGATCACCGCCCAGCGCCAGCGCCGCAGCGTGTGGCAGGCCCTGCCGGCGAGCGTCGAACGGCGCTGGCGCAGCCAGGCCGAGCTCGAGGCGCTGTGCCGCCTCGGCCTGCCCTCGGGCAGCGTCAGCGGCCCCCAGCCGCTGCTGCGGCGCAGCGTGCCCGGCGAGCTGCTGGCGGGCGACGGTTGGCTGGAGCCCGCGCCGCTCGCGTCCTTCGCCGACAACCCCGCGCTGTCGCTGCCGCAGCGCGCCAACCTGCCCGCCGACGAGGGGCTGGTGCCGGCCGGCTACCAGCGCGCCTTCTCCGCGCCGCTGGCCAGCCTCTGCCTGCTGCGCAGCGGCAGCGACGAGTTCGCCCCCCAACAGCTGAGCCTCCGCTTCGCCCTCGACGGCGAGGCCAGCGCCGCCGCCGTCCTGTTCGCGGCGCGAACCGGCGACGGCAGCGCGCCGCGCGGCCGCTGGCGGCTGCGTTGGGAAGGCGCGGGCGCCGAGGCGGAGCGCTGGCAGGGGCAGCTGGTCCTCGAGGTCGCTGGCCTCGCCCTGCCCTGGGAGCGGGACCACCCCTGGACGATGGCTGCCGACGACCCGCGCACCGCCGACATCGACGAGCGCTGCCTGCCCGGCCCGCTCTCCCTCGCCCCGCGCCGCCCCGGGCCGCCGCACGAGGAGTTCCGCTACCGGGCGGAGCTCGCCCGCGGCACGATCCACCACCTGCAGCTGTGGTACGCCGGGCCGCAGCCCGGGCAGTATGGGCTGGCGGTCGACGGCATCGTCGGCCGCGACGCGATCAGCGGCCGGGACTTCGCGCGTTTCGGCGATCACTATCCCTTCCCCGCCTTGCGCCTGGCCGAGGACATCCCGGCCAGCGACCCCCTCCGCGAAGGCGGGGCCGCGCTGAGCCGGCCCGAGCGCATCCGTCTGCTCGCCCCGCCGGGCCTGCGCCTCGCCGAGCTGCTGCCGGCGCGCGGCCTGATCCGCATCGACGACGAGTACTTCAGCTACGAGGGCATCGACGGCGACGCGCTGCGCGGCGTCCGCCGCGGGCGGCGCCAGAACTGCAACCCGACCGCGGTGATCCGCACCCTGGTCCGCCCCGGCCCGCCGGCGGAGTACCGCGACGATCCCGACCACGCCAAGCGCTGGCCGGCGACCCAGGCCCACCGCGCCGGCGCCCTGGTGCTGCCCGGCGACTGGCTGACGCGCATCGAGGCCGGCGTCGACGCCGACCGCCGCTGGCTGCGCGGCGCGACGACGCTCGCCGACCCCCTGCAGGCCGAGGCCGTGACCGAGGAGATCGACATCCGCTCCTGGCCGGTGGTCAATGGCCAGCGCCTCTATCCGAGCGAGATCCCGGTCCGCGGCCCCTGGCCGGAGCGCGGCATCCTGCGCTTCGAGGTCAATGTCAGCGAGAACAAGGCGGCCTTCGTCCGCGAGGGCGAGCGCCTGCGCCTCGACTGGCGGCCGCCGATCGCCTCGGGAACGCCCGAGGGCGCGGCTCCCCTGATGCCGCCGGCCTTCACGAGCCGCGCCAGCGTCACCATCCGCCTGATCAGCCTGCGCGTCGCCGACGACGCCGACCTGACGCACACGCCGACCACCGAGCGCCTGCGCTTCGCCCGCAGCGGCTGGCTGCAGCTGCTCGACCCGCAGAGCGGCCGCTGCGAGTGGGTGCGCTATGACGACCTCGCGGTGCGCGAGCCGCCGTGCCAGGTCACTGGTCGCTTCTTCATCCATGAGCAGGGCTGGGACATGGCGCCCTTCGCGACGCCGCAGCCTGCGGCTCAGCCGCGCGGGGCCTGGCGCACGCCCTGGCGCCGCGACAGCCCCTGGCCGGCGGGAACCCGCGTGCTGCCGGTGCAGACCCTGCTGCCCGATGTCCGCGGCCTCGAGTCCGGCGATGTCTGCACCGTCGTCGCCGACCGCGCGCCGCTGCCCTGGCCGCCGCTGCAGCTGATCGTCCGCCATGCCGCCAGCGACGGCCTGCCGTGGACGAGCAGCGAGACCGGCTTCGAAGCGCCGGCCTCCTTCTTCGCGTTGACCGAGGCCGTCCCCGATGGCATCCCCGACGCGACGCTGCGCGATCAGAGCAACCGCCTCCTCCCGCAGCCGGCCGGCGCCGCCACCATCCTGGTCGGCCGCGGCTGGCGCGGCGCCGACCTCAGCCCGGTCCATCCCGTGCAGACGCGGCGCGGCCAGGGACCGCGCGCCAGCGCCTGGGGCGCGCAGGCGACGCTCGCGATCGGCGGCCCGGGCCTGCTCGTCGACGACATCGCCAGCGGCCCGCTGCTGTCCGGCCTGCTCGGCGACGCGGCAAGCGAGAACGGCTGCCGGGTCGTCGCGCTCTCCGGCGACCGCGATCAGCCGGTCGAGATCGCCGGCGAAGGCGCGCGCGGCTTCCCGCTGCGCGTGCAGAGCAACGCCGAGGTCTTCACCAGGCCCTACGGCATCATCGACATCGGCGGCGAGGTTTTCGCCTATCGCCGCTTCGATGCCCGGCACGCCGACCTGATCGGCCGCGCCCTGCTCGGCAGCGCGGCGCGCGCCCAGGGCCTGCCGAGCCTCGCCGAGCGCGGGCGCGGTGTCGCCTCGCCCGACAGCCCCTTCCACGGCCTGCCGCTCATCCCCCTGCCCTTCGGTCCGGTCGGCGAGCTGATGGGCGAGGGCCTGCTGCTGCCGGCGACGGCGAGCGCGACTGCGCTCGGGACCCGCGGGGCGCTCGGCGAGGACCTCGAGCTGTGCGACCGGCCCTACGACGAGCACCGCAGCGCGGCGCTGCCCGCCAACCCCGCGCAGCGCTCGCCCTACGAGCCGAGCCCGCTGCGCGCGCCGGTGCAGCTGCTCCACCACCCGCACGACGGCAGCGCCGAGGTCCTGCGCTTCCTCCGCCACCCCGACCTCGAGCAGGTGCTCACCGCGCCCTGGCTGCGCGGCCTCTACGGCACCGCGCCGCAGGCCTGGCAAGGGGCCTTCGGCCTGGCGCGCCGCCGTTCCTGGCGCGATCCGCTGCCCGACTGGCAGCCGCCGCCGCTCGGCAGCGGTCGGCTCAACCCGCTGGTCATCGGCTGGTGGCCGAGCCGGCCGGCGCCGCTCGCCGACCTCGGCCTCGCCGACCGCGACCGCCACGCCCAGCTGCGCTGCCGGCTCTACGGCTGGTTCGCCTACGGGCTGCAGTGCTACGGCCTGCGCCCGCTTCAGGCCGAGGTCGAGGTGCTGAGCCTCGGCGGCGCCGAGGCGCTCGCGGCCCGCCTGCTGGTGCCCGGCGGCAGCGGCCTCGAGCTCTCGGACTGGGGCGCCATGCCCGAGGAGCTGCTGGCCGAGGGCAAGCACACCTTCGGCTTCGGACACGCGCGGCAGCGCGCCGGCGGCGCCGGCTGCGAGCTGCGCCTGCACTGGCTGCCGGCCAGCGCTCAGGGGAGCTGGGCCGAGCGCTGGTCCGCCAATCAGGGCCTGCGTCCCCGCCTCGGCGCGGTGGCGCTGCGCGCTCAGGCCGCGGTCCAGACCCTGGCTGTCGAAGCCGTCCGCTGAACGGCTCGGCATCAAGCGGGAGACCGCGCCTCCGATGCTATGTCTGCGATGGACTCCTGGCTGCGCATCGGGGAAACGACCGCCTACCAGGGCGGAACGCCGCGCCAGCACAACGGCGGCACCGGTCGCTTCGCGCAGAAGCAGCGCGACGAGGGGCAGCGGCGTCAGCGCGAGTACGAGCCCGAGCCGGCGAGCGACCAGGCGCCGCCCGATCCCCTGTTGGCGGAGATCGACCGCCTGCGCGCGCTCGAGCCGACGCGCGGCGACAGCGGGGCGCGCCGCGCCCTGCGCGCCCGCCTCGCCTATGCGCGCCACCAGGATCTCCCGCTGTCGCCGCCGATCACCAGCGATGCGGCCAGCAGCGAGACGACGACCGCGGTCTGGAAGCAGCCAGCGCCGCCCGCAGCGCCCCCTGGCGTGCCGCCCGCCAGCCCCTAGGCTGACAGTGGAGCGAGCATGTCGCGAGCCCTCGTCTTCCCCGGCCAGGGCGCCCAGTATGTCGGCATGGGCGTCGAGCTGGCGCAGCGCTTCCCCGCCGCCCGCGCCCTGCTCAGCGAGGCCGACCGCGTGCTCGGCTTCGCGCTCTCCGACATCATGGCTAACGGCCCGGAGAGCGACCTGACGCGCACCGATGTCAGCCAGCCGGCGATCTTCGTCGCCAGCGCGATGAGCCTGGCGGTGGCCGAGGAGGCGCTGCAGCCGCTGACCCGCGCCGCCTGCGCCGGCCTCAGCCTCGGCGAGTACACGGCGCTCTACGCCGCCGGCGCGATCGGCTTCGCCGAGGCCCTGCGCCTCGTCCGCCTGCGCGGGCAGGCGATGCAGGCGGCGGCCGAAGCGACGCCGGGCGGGATGGTCGCGCTGATCGGGGCCGACGAGGCGCAGGCGCGGGCGCTGTGCGCCGAAGCTGCTGCCGGCGAGGTGCTGACCGTCGCCAACCTCAACAGCCCGGGGCAGGTCGTGATCTCGGGCGCGCGCGGGGCCTGCGTCCGCGCCCTCGAGCTCGCCAAGAAGCACGGGATCCGCCGCGCGACCAGCCTGGCCGTCGCCGGCGCCTTCCACAGCCCGCTGATGCAGCCGGCGGCCGAGCGTCTGGCCGAGGCCGTCGCCGCCCTGTCCTGGCGCGACCCGCAGCGCCCGGTGTACAGCAATGTCACCGCCGCCCCGCTGACGCGCGCCAGCGAGATCCCCGAGCTGCTGGTCCGCCAGCTGACCTCCCCCGTCCGCTGGGCCGACAGCGTGCGCGCGCTGCACGCCGCCGGGATCAGCGAGTTCCTCGAGCTCGGCCCGGGCAAGACGCTCTGCGGGATGATCGCGCGCACCGTCGAGGGCGTGCAGTGCCGCAACCTCGACACCGCCGAGGATGTCCGCGCGCTGGTCGCCGCCGGCGCCTGATCAGCTGGCGAGGATCTCGGCGATCAATCCTGCGACATCGCGCTGATGCCAGGACGCGCGCTGCCAGCGGCGCGCGCTGGCGATCAGCAGCGGGCCGGCTTCTGGACTGGCTGCCGGCCGGCCATGGCTGCCGCGCACCAGCGCGCTGTCGAGCGGGCAGACATCCATCACATAGCGCAGGCCGAGGGCCTTGCGCAGCAGCGCCCGCGCCAGGCGCCAGCGACCGCCCCGCGGATCGAGGAACAGCTCGCGCGGGTCGTAGCCCGGCTTCTTGTGGATCTCGACGCAGCGCGCGAAGTCGGGGCGCGCGCCGTCGTCGAGCCAGTAGTCGTAGGCGAACCACCAGCCGGGGGCGGCGAGCGCGATCAGCTCCCCGCTGCGCGGATGATCGAGCCCGAGTTCGCTGCGTTCGGCGCCGCCGTAGACGCGCTCGATGCCGGGCAGGCGCTCGAGGACGGCGCGCGCCGCCGCCTCGGCCGCGGGATCGGCGCAGTAGACATGGGCGATCTGGTGATCGCAGACCGCGAAGGCGCGGCTCGCCCCGGTGTCGAGCAGCTCGCCGGCAGCATTGCGCACCGCCTGCAGCAGGCCGGCCTGGCGCAGGGCGCGGTTGGGGAAGGCGGCCTGCGACACGGGCTCGATGCCGTACTCGCTGACGACGAGCACCGCGTAGCCGCGCTCGGCGAGCCACGCCAGCAGCGGTCCGACGACCGCATCGAGCTCGCGCAGGGCACGCGCCAGATGCGGGCCGGAGGGGCCGAAGCGCTGCAGGTCGTAGTCGAGGTGCGGCAGGTAGCACAGCGCCAGCTCGGGGTCCGTGCGCTCGATCGCGGTGCGGAAGCTCTCGGCGATCCAGCGGGTGGCGGCGATGTCGGCGCCCGGGCCCCAGAAGCGGAACAGCGGGAACTCGCCGTGCCGCTCGCGGATCGCCTGCTTCAGCTCGTAGGGCCAGGCGTAGAAGTCCGGGGCCTTGCGGCCGTCGTGGTGGTAGACCGGGCGCGGGGTGACGGTCGCCGCCGCCCTCGTCTGCATCGCGTACCACCAGAAGTGTTTCAGCGTGCGCGGCCCGCCCGGCCGCTGCCAGGGCAGCGGGGCCTCGATCAGGCGCTCCGACTGCCGCCACAGCCAGACCTCGCCGAGCTCGCGGAAGAACCAGCCGTTGGCGACGATGCCGTGGCGCGAGGGCAGCTCGCCGGTCAGCATCGTCGCCTGAGCGGTCGTCGTCACCGCCGGCAGGGCGCTGGCCAGCGGCGCGGCGAAGCCGCGCTGCGCCAGCTCGCGCAGCGCCGGGGTGTCGGCGCCGAGGTGCGCGGGCGTCAGACCGACGCAGCACAGCACCGCGAGCTTCATCGCAGGCTGATCGGCCCGTCCGGGGTGTGGATGATCACCTCGCGCTGCGGCGGCCCCCCGCCCTCGACGCGGCCGACGACGCGCGCCTCGATGCCGCAGCGCGCGGCGACGCGCAGGCAGGTCTCGACCTGCGCCGGCTCGACCGCGGCCTCGAGGCGCCAGCCCATGTTGAAGGTGCGGTACATCTCGTCCCAGGGAGCGCAGCTCAGAGCGCGGATCGCGGCGAACACCGGCGGCACCGGGAAGGGCGCATCCTTGATGTAGCGGTTGCCCGGCCGCCCGAAGCGGCGGATCTTGTCCTGGCCGCCGCCGGTGCAGTGGATCAGGCCGTGCACGGCCCCGCGCGGCAGCTCGGCGAGCAGCGCCGCGATCAGCGGCGTGTAGAGGCGCGTCGGCGAGGTCAGGGCGCTGGCGATCGTGAAGCGCGGGTCGCCGGGCAGGGGATCGGCGAGGCGGTGCGTGCCGGCGTAGATCAGGAGCGGATCGGTCTCCGGCGCGAAGGTCTCGCCGTAGTAGCGATACACCTCCGCCAGCAGGTCGTGCCGCGCCGAGGTCAGGCCGTTGGCGCCGATGCCGCTGTGCGGCCGGTCCTCCCAGGCCGCCTGCCCCGTGCTGCTGAAGCCGACCAGTACATCGCCCGGCGCGATGCGGCTGGCATCGATCACCTCCTCGCGGCGCAGCCGGGCGATCACCGTCGCATCGACGACCAGCGTCCGCACGAGGTCGCCGAGGTCGGCGGTCTCGCCGCCGGCCAGCGCGCAGGCGATGCCCCAGGCGCGCAGGCGCTCGCAGCAGTCCTGATAGCCGGCGATGATCTCGGCGATCACCGTGCCGGGGATGCGGTGAGCATTGCGCGCGATGCTGTTGGTGACGAGGAAGGGCCCGAGGGCGCCGACGCAGGCGCAGTCGTCGAGGTTCATCGCCAGCGCATCCTGGGCCAGCCCGCGCCACAGCGCCGCCGGCGCGCCCTCGCGCCAGGCGAGATAGTAGGCCGCGCTCTTCGAGCCGGCGCCGTCGCTGTGCATGACCAGGCAGTGGGCCTCGCTGCCGCCGAGCAGGTCGGGCAGGATGCGGCAGAAGGCGCCGGGGAACAGGCCGGCCTCCAGGGCCTGGGTCGCCGCGTGCACCTCCTGCTTGCTCGCCGACACGCCGCGCGCGGCGTAGCGGTCGGCTGGCTGTGACTCGGGCATGGAGCGATGCTGCAGCCGCGTCGGATCCTGCAACCCGGGCCGTGTGCCGCGATTGTACGCAGCCGCCGCGCCGCATCCTGCGCTCATGCGCGCCTTCCTGCGCTGGCTGGCCTTCCTGATCAGTCTCGCGCTCGGCGCTTTGCTCGCCGTCTTCAGCATCTGGCCCGAGACCGTCGAGCCGGTGATGCGTTGGCTGCGCGATCAGCCGGAGGGCCGCTGGACCGGCGCCGCGATGGCGATCGTCCTGCTGACCAGCCCGCTGGTCTGGCTGCTGCGCTGGGTGCAGGCGCAGCGGCGCAGCCGCGAGATCAGCTACACGACCGACAACGGCCGGATCTCGGTCAATCTGCTGGCGATCGAGGAGGCGCTGACGCGCGCGATCGAGGGCGAGCCCGAGATCCGCAAGGCCCGGGTCTCGGTCTACGAGGACCGCGTCAAGCGCAGCATCGTCATCGACGCCGTCGTCACGCTGTGGGAGGTGCCGAACGTCACCGAACGCAATCTGTTCTGCCAGCGCCTGCTGCGCCGCCGCTTCGCCGAGCTGATGCCCGAGCGCAGCGATGTCCAGGTCAACCTCTCGGTGCATCGGCTGACCGTGCGGCCGCCGGGGCAGGCACAGCCCGCCCGCCCGCCGGCGAGCGAGCCGCCGCCCGCGGCGCCGGCGGCGCCGCGCGCCCGCGAGCCGGAGCGCCTGCCGGCGATGACGAGCGACGACGAGCTCTATGTCGGTCCGGCGATCCCCCTCGGCGACGACGAGGACGACGAGCAGTCGGGCAGCGTGCGCGCGCGCGCCCTCGGCTAGGTCGTCGCCAGGCCGCGCGCCATGATGATCTTGCCCGAGCGGACGAGCTCGACGATGTGATAGGCCTTGAGCAGGGCGAGGAAGGCGTCGAGCTTCTCGCTCTCGCCCTCGATGCGCAGGATCAGCGACTCGGCGCCGTAGTCGACGACCTTGGCCTTGTAGTGCTCGGCGATCTGCAGGATCGCCGTGCGGTCGGCGAGCGGCACCTTGACCTTGACCAGCGCGAGCTCGCTCTCGATCACCGGCTGGCCGCTGTGGTCGATCGCATGGACGACATCGATCAGCTTCTCGAGCTGCTTGACGATCTGCTCGAGGACCTCGGGGTCGCCGGAGCAGGTGATCGTCATCCGCGAGAACTCGCCGGGCGCGCAGCGGTAGCCCTCGATCTCGGCGTCGAAGGCCGGCGAGACGACGAGCGACTCGATGTTGTAGCCGCGGCGGCTGAAGACGAGCGCGACGCGGACGAGCACGCCGGGCTTGTTGCGGACGAGCAGCGAGATGGTGTGGAGCGGAGGGGCGGCAGCGGTCGTCATGGCGGTCCTCGTATTCAGGTCGAGCCGGCGGGCTTCTCCATCCTGACCTTCGGGCGCTCGATCAGCATCTGGTCGTAGCTCGCGCCGGCCGGGATCATCGGGAACACGTTGTCTTCCTTCACCACCTCGGCATCGATGACGCAGGGCCCCTCATTGTACTCCATCGCCTTCTTGAGCACCTTGTCGACATCGGCGGCGCGCTTGATGCGGAAGGCCTTGACGCCGTAGGCCTCGGCGAGCTTGCAGAAATCGGGGTTGCCGGGCAGGTCGGCGCCGGAGAGGCGGTTGTCGAAGAACAGCTCCTGCCACTGGCGGATCATCCCGAGGTAGTGGTTGTTGATGATCAGGACCTTGACCGGCACCTTCTCGACCGCCGCGGTCGCCAGCTCGCACAGCGTCATCTGGAAGCCGCCGTCGCCGACCACCGCCCACACCGGAATCTTCCCCAGCGCCAGGCTGGCGCCGATCGCCGCCGGGAAGCCGAAGCCCATCGTGCCGGCGCCGCCCGAGCTGATCCAGTGCCGGTTCTTCACCGTCAGCATGAACTGCGCCGCCCACATCTGGTGCTGGCCGACATCGGTGGTGACGATGCAGTCGCGGGCGCCGAGCTTGTCGAGGCGGTCGAGCACATACTGCGCGCGCAGCCCGCCCTTCTTCGGGTACTTGAGCGGATAGGCCTTGCGCCAGCCCTGGATGTCCTTCCACCACTGCTCGGTGTCGCACTTGCCGACGCGCGGGATCAGGTCCTCGACGACCAGGCGGGCGTCGCCGGGCAGCGCGACATGCGGCTTGACGACCTTGCCGAACTCGGCGTAGTCGATGTCGATGTGGATCTTGATCGCCTCGGGGCAGAAGGCCGAGAGCTTGCCGGTGATGCGGTCGTCCCAGCGCGCGCCGATCGCCATGATCAGGTCGCAGGTCTTGACCGCGAGGTTGGCGTAGGCCGTGCCGTGCATCCCGAGCATGCCGAGGTGATAGGGCCGGTCCTCGGGCACCGCGCCCTTGCCGAGCAGGGTGTTGACGACCGCGGCCCCGGTCTTCTCGGCGAGCTTGGCGATCGCCGGCCCGGCCCCGCTCCACACCGCCCCGTGCCCGACCAGCAGCAGCGGCCGCTTGGCCTTGGCGAAGTAGGCCGCGGCGCGGTCGAGCGCCGCGGGATCGGCGCGCGTCGGCACCCGATAGCCGGGCAGGAACACCTCGTCGACCATCGGCGCCGTGCACGGGGCCTGGGTGACATCCTTGGGCAGGTCGAGCAGCACCGGGCCCGGCCGGCCGGTCGTCGCGAGGTGGAAGGCTTCCTTCATCACCCGCGGGATGTCGTTGGTCTTCTTGACCAAGTAGCTGTGCTTGACCACCGGGTAGGTGATGCCGGTGACATCGGCTTCTTGGAAGGCGTCCTTGCCGAGCATCGCGGTGATCGTCTGCCCGCACAGGACGATGATCGGCGAGGAGTCCATCAGCGCGGTCAGGCAGCCGGTGACGGTGTTGGTCGCGCCGGGACCGGAGGTGACGAGGACGACGCCGGGACGGCCGCTCGCACGGGCGTAGCCGTCGGCCATGTGGGTGGCGCCCTGCTCGTGCCGCACCTGGATCAGGCGGATTTTCGAGTCATAGAGGGCGTCGAAGATCGGCATCGCGGCGCCGCCGCTGTAGGCGAAGACGCATTCGACGCCCTCGCGCTCCAGGCACTTCACGATCATCTCGCCGCCGGTCGGGATCTTCTTCGGCGCCGCTGGCGGAGCAGCGCTTTCAGCGGCTGAAGCGGGGTTTTGGGCTGGCTGCAGCATGGCCGTCTGTCCTTGGGAAGGGAATCTTGCGGGTTGAACAGCGAAGTCAACTGTCTGCTTCCGGACAGTCGTGAGATCATGCGCTCAGAAGCGGAAACATCGACGAGATCCCTGCACGAGAGCAACGCAATCGACGCATGACGAGGTCGAATCGGCTGGATCCTCGGCCGGCAGGCGCAGAATCCTGCCATGCGGAACGCCGAAGAGCTCATCGCCCGCGACCTCGCCTGCGTCTGGCATCCTTGCAGTCAGATGCGCGACTACGAGACCTTCCCGCCCCTGCCGGTGGTCGGCGCCCGCGGCTGCCGGCTGCAGCTCGCCGACGGCCGGGAGGTGCTCGATGCGATCAGCAGCTGGTGGTGCAAGAGCCTCGGCCACGGCCACCCTGCCATCGTCCGCGCGATCCAGGAGCAGGCGGCGCGCTTCGAGCACGTGATCCTCGCCAACACGACCAACGAGCTGCTCGTCGGCTTCTGCGAGCGCCTGCTCGCGCTCGCCAATCCCCCCGGCCAGCGCCACTTCACCAAGGTGCTCTTCGCCGGCGACGGCTCCTCCGGCATGGAGATCGCCGTCAAGCTCGCCCTGCACTGGCAGCGGCTGCAGGGGCAAGGCCAGCGCACGCGCTACGCGGTGCTGGCCAACGGCTACCACGGCGAGACCGTCGGCGCGCTGTCGATCAGCGACCTCGGGCTCTACGCCGATCCCTACCGGCCCCTGCTGTTTCCGAGCCTGGTGCTCGACGGCCTGCCCTACCGCCAGGGCCCCGAGGACCCGCGGTGGGCGAGCGCCGAGGCCGAGTGGCCGGCGCTCGCGGCCCAGCTCGCAGCGCAGGCCGAAACCCTCGCCGCGCTGGTCTACGAGCCGCTGCTGCAGGCCGCCGGCGGCATGCGCGTCTACAGCCCGGACCTGCTGACCCGCCTGTGCCGCTGGGCGCGCGCCCACGGGGTGCTGTGCGTCGCCGACGAGATCGCCAGCGGGATCGGCCGCTGCGGGGCCTGGCTCGCCTCCCAGCTCGCCGCCGACGCCCTGCCGGACATCGCGGTCCTCTCCAAGGGGCTGACGGGCGGCAGCCTGCCGCTGACCGTGGTGCTGACGACCGAACGCATCTACGAAGCCTTCCTCGGCTCCTGGGAGAGCCGCCGCGCCTTCCTCCACTCGCACACCTACTGCGGCAACGCGCTGGCGCTCGCCGCCGCCGACGCCGCCCTGCGCGCGATCGCCGAGGAAGGCCTGTGCGAGCGCGCGCGCACGGTCGGCGCCCGGCTGCGCGCCAAGCTCGCCGCGCGCGCCCACCCCCGGCTCTCGGCGGTGCGCGGCCTCGGCATGGTCGCGGCGGTCGACCTGCTCGGCTGCGCTCCTCAGGCACGCACGGGGTGGCAGGTGTACCGCGCCGCCGTCGCCCGCGGCGCCCTGCTGCGCCCGCTGGCCGACACGCTCTACCTCTTCCCCCCGCTCAATGCGCCCTGGGACGAGCTCGAACGGATGCTCGACATCCTGATCGCCAGCGTCGACGCCGTGCTCGGCCGCTCGTAGGCGTTACCAGCGCAGGGCCCAGGCCTCGGCGCGCAGCCGGCGCGGCGGATCGAGGCGCGAGACGATGCGGATCGCCGCCGCGGGTCCGGGGCGGAAGCGGCGCAGCACCCAGCTCGTGCCGTTCCAGGCGCTGACCGCCGGCACCTCGGCGAGGAGCTCGCAGCCCTCGCCCTCGATCGCGAGCAGGCGCTGGCTCTCCGGGGGCTGCACGCCGTCCTTGTCGTGCTGCTTGGCGAAGCGGCAGGGCGGCAGCGGCCCGGGGTGCTGCGGCGGCCCATCGAGGGCGCGCACGGCGACGACGAGCTCCTCATCGCTGGCGAGCGGCGGCACCGCCGCCTCCAGACCCTGCGCCGTGCTGCGCCAGGCCAGCGGCAGCAGGCGGGAGCAGCGCGGCAGCGGCTCGTCGTCGGCCGGCAGCTGCCAAGCCGGGTCGGCGTACTGCCCGAGGCCGATCAGCACGGCCTGCTCGGGCCCGAGCGCCAGCAGCAGCGCATCGGGCTGGCTCTGCAGGGTCGGCGCGGCGCCGTCGTGCCACAGCACGCGCGCCCGCTCGAGGTTGAGCAGCGGGACGCGGGCGACGGTCGCCACGAGGTGGGGATTGACGATCCAGGCCAGGCCGCGCCGCCCGCCGCCGGTCAGCCAGCCGTGCCACTCGCTCAGCCCCGGCGGGCCGCCGAGCGGGCTGCACTCGAGGCCGCGCGCCCAGGCATCCTGGAAGAGGCGGCGCGCCGCCGCCAGGGCGCGCAGGTCCTCGTCGCGCGGCAGGCGCGGATCGCCGTAGAACAGGTCGCGCCGGCCGCCGCGCGCCAAACTCGCCAGTTGGCTGCGGCGCAGCCCGCGCCGGCCGCGGCGCAGCGCGGTGTTGGTGTCGCCGCACAGCGCGCCGTGGTCCTCGATGCGGTGCAGCGGGAAGCCGGCGGCATGCAGCGCGCGGACCTGCACATCCTGGTAGAGGTCGCAGCTGCGCCAGGCGGCGGTCATCGGCAGGTCGGTCAGCTGCGGGTCGCCGCTGAAGAAGCCGTCGATCACCTCGAGCATGCCGGGATCGGCAGCGAGCGGCGGCACGCCGGGGCCGAGGCGGCCCTCGGGGTCGTGGCGCGCGAAGCCGCAGTGCGCGATCGTGATGCAGTCGGGCACCGAGCGGCGCAGGCGCTCGACGATCGCGACGAAGCGCTCGGCGCCGAGCGCATAGCGTTCCTCGGCGCTGCGCGGATCGCCCTTGATGCCGGCGGCGAAGTCGGCGAAGTCGAACTTGAAGAAGCGGACGCCCCACACCTCGGCGGCGAACAGCAGGCCGTCGGCCAGGTCATCGGCGTAGGGGCCGCTGACCAGCGAGAAGTGCCACCAGGCGCTGGAGCGGCTCGGCTCCCAGCCCGGCACCTTGAGATGCCCGCCGTTGACCGCGTACCACAGGCCGGGAAGCATGCCGGCGGCGCGGATCCGCTCGAAGACCCGCGTCGGCCCCTGCGGCCAGGCCTGGCGGTGGAAGTGGCGGTAGCCGAGCTCGGGATCGGTCCAGCCGTAGTCGATGTTGAAGAACTCCGGCATGTAGCCGGCGGGGCGCCAGCGCCGCTCGAGCTCGTCGAGCGCGGCGAGCACCAGCGCCTCCGAGAGGTGGACGCGGTCGCCGAGCTCGTCGTGCAGGGCCCAGGTCGAGTAGGCGGTGAAACAGCGTCGCGCCATTCAGCCTCCGATCAGCGGCACGGTGCCCGCCCGCCAGTCGGCCTCGCAGAACAGCGGCACCGGCGCGCCGCTGAGGCTGGCGCGCCAGCGCCGCACGCCGGCGACGCGGTCGATGACGACATCGGCCAGCGCCTCGGCGTAGCCCCAGACGACGACGCCGCGCGGGTACCACGAGAGGTTGTTGCCGCCGAAGGTCTCGAAGAACAGGCGCCCCTCGCCGGCGTTGGTCAGCACCTGCCACGCCCAGTAGCGCGCTGCGAGGTGCCGCAGGTCGAGGCCGCGGCGCGCTGCCGCCAGGTCGCGCGCGAGATTCATCGCGATCCAGCCCGAGCTGCCGCTGGAGCCAGCGAGCCCCAGACGGGCGAGCTCGGCGTCCTGGGCCTGGGCATCGGGCACCGCGTCGTAGTCGGTATGCAAACAGCCGTATTCGCGCAGGCAGGCGCGCGTCGCCGTCCGCAGGTCCGTGCGCAGGCGCTCGCTGTCGAGGCCGATGTCGGTGCCGACCTGGTCGAGCGGCGGCAGCACGTTGGCGGTGTAGATGTGGCAGCGATCCCAGCCGGGAATGTCGGCGCACTGCGTCGTGCGCCCGGTCCATGGATCGCGCAGGGTCCCGCTGCGGCGCAGCAGGACCCGGTAGTGATCGCCGGCCCAGCCGTCGCGCTCGATCGCTGCCCGCAGCCGCTCGGCGCGCTGGCGGCAGGCCGCGGCCTCGGGGTCCCCGAGGTGCTCGAGCATCGCCGCGGCCGCGACCAGGGCCCCGAGCGTCTTCACCGCCAGGTAGACCTGGGCTTCGCCGTATTGGATCGCCGGCGAGCCGTCATCGACGGTGTTGCTGACCCCCTGCACCGGCACGCCCTCGCCGTCGCTGACCGCGGCGAGGAAGGCGAGCGTCTCATGGATCAGCGCGCGATGGCGGCGCAGCAGGCGGTCATCGCCGCTGCGGCGGTGGTAAGCATGCATCAGGACCAGCCAGTTCGCCGTCTCCTCGACCGGCATGTCGTGCGGATAGACGCCGCCGGTGATCGCCGCCATCGAGCCGATGTCGTGCTGGAAGAAGCGGCCGGGATCCGCGGCCCGCCCGGTCACCGCGCTGGTCGGCTTGGTGAACTGCGTCCACTGCTCGAGCTGCAGGGCGAGCAGCTCCGGCCACAGCGCGAGGTAGAACGGCGCCTGGGTGAACTCGACATCGACCGTCGAGTGGAAGAAGCAGTTGCCCTCCCAGACGCTGAACCAGTCGCGGCCGGCGCGGCGCGCCCACCAGGTGCAGATCAGCCAGCTGTGCAGGGTGTAGCAGAGCAGGTCGCGGATCGGCTGGTCGATCTGCCAGCCGGCGAGAACGGCGTCGACGCGGCGCGCGCGCGCGAGCAGGCCCGAGGGATCGGCGCGCACCGCGGCGATCACCGCGGCGAGATCGGGATAGCGCTCGGCGTAGGCGAAGGGCCAGCGCTCGCCCTCGACCTCGAGCACCGGCGGCGACCAGGTCAGCCAGTGGACGACGAAGCCCTGGCGCTGCCCGACGGCGGGGCGCAGGCGGCGGACGAAGGCGGTGCCGACGAGCTCGGCGCCCTCGGCGACCAGGGCGTCGGTCTGCGGCAGGCGCTCGGGGCGCTCTGGCACCGTCCAGTGGCCGTGGCGGCGGATGCTCTCGAAGGACAGGTAGACGACCCCGTCCTCGGCGTGCGCCGCCAGGCCCTCGACGGCGACGAACAGCTCGACCTCCTCGACCGCCTGCGTCGGCCGCTGCCAGCGGAAGGCCCCGGGCAGGCGGTCGACCTGCGCCTCGAGCGCGATGCCGGGGAAGGTCGAGGCCTCGCGGTCGCGCGGCAGGAAGGGCGAGGCGAGGGTCAGGCGCAGGCGCAGCCCGCTCTCCGGATCGATGCCGATCAGCGTGCTCGTCGCCACGCCGAGGCGTTGATCGACGAAAGCGAAGCGCTCGCGGCCGGGAGTGAGCGGCGCGAGCGGCAGCTCGACCGTGCGCCCCCAGAGGCGCAGACCGACGCGCAGGTGGGCGACCGGCATCTGCTCGAAGCGGTCGAAGCGCAGGACGCGGACGCGCCCGAGCCCCGGCTCGAGCAGCAGGCCGTGGCGGGCACCGAGGGCGGCGACGGCATCGGCGATCGGCAGCATGCGCGCTCCGCGGCCGTCCTAGACCAGCACTTCGACGCGGTGATAGCCGCTGCCGAAGCTCGGCACGAGGTTGCCCTGGAGCTCCGTGCCGTCGACGACGATGCGCCGCGCCCCGCGGTTGCGGCCCTCGCGGTTGTCGATGTGCACCTCGTAGACGGCGCCGCGGAAGTGGCGCAGCAGGCGGGCGCGCGGCAGCACCGTGCAGGGATCGATCAGCAGCCCGTCATAGGTGCGGCGCACGCCGAGCACCCACTGCACGAGCGCCACCGTCGTCCAGCCGGCGGTGCCGGTCTGCCACGGCTGGCCGGCCTTGCCGTAGTCGTAGATCGTGCAGGAGAACGAGTTGACGAGCGCGAAGGGCTCCTGGCCCGAGCGCGACACCGGGTTCTCCGGGTGATCGGGGAAGATGTGCAGCAGGGTGTTCCACGCCTCGGCGGCGCGGCCGAGCATGCAGTCGGCGACCGCCTTGAAGCCGCAGGCGTGGTTGTAGCAGCCGCCGTTCTCGACCGCCCCGGGGATCGAGTTCGACATCCGGCCGACCCGCGGGTCGTAGCGGAAGAAGGGCGGGCCGCAGAGCCGGTAGCCGACCGGCTCGCGCAGCAGGCGTTCGACGCTGTCCATGCACAGGCGCGCGCGCTCGGGTGGCGCGATGCCGGAGATTACCGCCCAGCTCTGGGTGTTCATGAAGATGCGGCCCTGGTCGTTGTGCCGCGAGCCGATGCGGTAGCCGTCGCCGCACAGCGTGCGCTGGTACCACTCGCCGTCCCACGCGACCTCGTTGATGCGCCGCGCGAACTCCTGGTACAGGCCGCGCGCCTCCTCGGCGACCGCGTGCTCGCCGAGGCGCCGCGCCAGCTCCTCGACCTCGCGCAGGCCGGCGCAGAACTGCTGGGTGACCATCACGCTCTCGCGCTCGCCGGCCTCGCGCGTCGCCTCTAGGCCGTCGTTCCAGTCCGCGTGGTGCTGGTTGCACAGGCCGTGACGGCCGGTGTCGCGCGCCAGCAGGCGCATCGCGCGCAGGATGTGGTCCCACACGCTGCCCGTGCTGCCGTCGCTGTAGGGGATCTCGCGCGCCAGCAGCCCGAGATCGCCGGTCTCCTTGACGAGCTCGGGGATGATCGTCAGGACCCAGGCCGGCATGTCGGAGTAGCGCTGGCGGTTGAGCGGGCGGAAGCCGTGCGGGGCCCAGCCCTCCGGATGCATCGAGGACAGCGCGCGCAGCGCGTTGGCGACCGCGGCCTCGGCATCGACCATCACATAGGCCTGGTCGTTCTGCAGGTTGTCGCGAAAACCGCTCTTGTTGATCAGGTAGTAGTTGAGCTGCTTGGCGAGGAAGCCGTTGAGCAGGCCGTCGCGCGTCGCCGAACCGGTGTCGAACTGCAGGCGCGCCGCGCGCTCGCCATGCACGCGCACCTGCTCGGCGCAGGCGGCCTCGATCGCCTCCGGGGTCCAGCGCGCGCGCGCCGCCTGGGCATCGGCCTCGCTCTCCGCCGAGCCGAGCAGGACATCGAGGCGCGCGCTGCCGCGCGGGGGGAGGAGCAGCGCCGCCTGCACCGTGCCGGCGCAGTCGCTGCCGGCCCCGGGGCGGCCGTCGCAGTTCCAGCCCCAGAGGATGCGCGGGGTGCCGACCGAGTACTCCTCGCGCGTGAAGTGGTCGCGATAGCCGTTGCCGTTGACGAAGCCCTGCTGGACGAGCAGGTAGGCCTTGAAGCGCGGCGTCGGCGCGAAGGCGCTGCGGTTGGTGCAGAACACGCCGCCGAGCTCCGGGCGGACCTCGCAGATGTTGTCCTTCCAGATCCCCTTGCCCTCGCGGTCGCAGCCGGTCAGCTGGAACAGCGCGTAGGCGAAGACCGAGAGGCGCCGCGGGCGGTCGGTCAGGTTCTCGACGAACAGCGTCCAGATCTCGAGCGGATGGTGCAGCGGGACAAAGACGCGCTGACGCGCCGAGAGGCCCTGGCAGACGCTGTGCAGCTCGGTCCACGCCGCGTGGTAGCGGCACACCGTGTAGTCCGGGCGCTGCGGGGCCGGCGCGCCGCCCGGACAGAACACGGTGCCGCTGTCTTCATCCCGGATGTAGAGGTACTTGGCATCCCACCCGACCAGCACGCAGGTGACCCCGTCGTTGTCGCGCACCCACGAGATCCCATCGCCGATGTTCGACACCTCGCAGACATACTCGAGCGGCCCGATGCCGGAGGTGTGGACATTCCGCCACTTGCGCGGCGGCTCGCGGGTCAGCGTGTAGACGCCATCGGAGCCGAAGGAGCCGTAGGGCGCGCCGGTGGGATGGTACATGCCGCCTCCGCCTCAACGCTTCACTTCGACATCATCGATCCAGGCCTTGCCGTCGCCCTCGATCATCAGGCAGAGCTTGACATGCTTGACCGCGGGATCGATGGAGACCGGCTTGCTGAAGCTCGTCCAGTCGACATCGGCCTTGGTCTCATAGAGGTCGACCCACTGCTTCATCTGCCAGGTCTGGTCGAAGCCCATCATCGCGACGACCGTGCGCTTCAGGCCCTGGCTGCGGACCTTGCCCGAAACCGTGAAGGTGCCGCTGGCATCGGAGATGAAGGCATTGACATTGCCGACCGCTTCGCCGGCCAGGCTCTCGAGGCGCAGGCTGGCCGGGGCGCTGGCGAAGACCTCGGTGTCGCGCGCGACGACGACGCGACCCTTCATCGTGTAGGTCTCGCTCCAGCCGGTCGGCGTGTCGCCGCCCTCGGTCATCGAACCGTTGGGAATGGCGGGCTCGCCGGCGCAGGCCGCGGCCGCGCACAGGGTGAGGGAAAGGAACCGACGCATAGGACCTCCTGTGGTCATTCGGTGATCTCGAACCAGAGTCCCGGAGCGGAACCCAGCTCGATGGTGATGGAGCCCGGAGCGGCCTTGACCGGCAGCGTCGCGCCCGTGCGCCGCCCATGCTGGTCGAGGGCGTAGACCGTCGGCGTGCCCGGCCGTTGACGCTTGAGCGTCACCTGGGCATGCACGGGCTCGACGAGGATCGGCGCCCGTCCGAGGGTCGCCAGGCCCTTGCGGAAGGGGCGATAGGTGCTGTCGCTGTTCTCGGCGCGCGCGCTGGCGGCGAGCAGGATGCGCCGAGCCTCGGGCAGGGGCTTGTCGTCCTCGAGGCTGACCGCGGTGATCGCGACGAAGCCAGTGCGGGTCTCGACGCTGAGCGCTCCGGCGCCGACCCGCTCGCTGCCGAGGCGCCCGGTGATCGCGCAGGTGCGCGGGCTGGCCACCGCCAGGTACCTGCCCTTGGCCCAGCGCAGCTGGCCGTCGGGCGTGCTCAGCTCCGGGCCGTCGGCGACCGCCGGCAGCGGGGTCGCCCGCGCGCGGTCAAGCGTGTAGCCGGCGCGGCGCGTGATCGCGACCGGCAGGGGGATGTCCTTCAAGCTGACCTCGGCGTCGAGCGCCTCATTGAGCGCGATCGCGACTGCCTCGGGCGGCGGCGCGATGTCGCCGCGGCGGAAGGCCAGGCCCATCGCCGCGTACTGCGCGACGACATGCGGCTTGTCGTCATAGATCCAGCAGTTCTCCATCTTCTCCTGCGGGTTCTTGCCGATGATCCCGAAGATCAGCATGTGTCCGTAGTTCTGGTAGCCGGCGACCGCGCCCATCACCACCGGTCCCTCGGTGATCCACTCGTTGGACCACACGCAGGCCCACTCGGAGAGCCCATACGGCACGCCGAGGACGCGCGACACGATCATCTCGTGGACGATGCCCATGCCGTTGATCAGCGGGTGGTTCTGGAAGCCCGAGGTCGGCTCCCAGCCCTGCGGCAGGTCGTGGTAGTAGTGGCGATCGACGAAGCCCATGCGCGCACCGTAGGCGATGTTCGGGGCGTGGTTGCGCCAGTTGGTGTTGGTGATCGGGCACTTGATGCCGAGGCCGCGCAGGTGGTTGACGATCTCCTGGTGGTAGGCGTTCTCGGTCTCGAACGCGAACTTCAGGGCATGCTGGTTCTTCTCGCGCACCAGCTCGTGGAAGCGCCCCTGGGGCCGGGCGATGCCCTGGCGCTGGCACCACTCGCTGAACAGCCGATCGATCTCGTCGAGGTAGTAGGGCGTCGCGTTGCGGTAGGCGCCGGGATCGAGCAGCGTGCACTCGTTGATCGTCTCGATCAGCGCGATCATCGGGTCGTCGGCCCAGCGCACGCCGGTGTAGGGATTGACATGCCCAAGGAGGTCGGTGAGGTACTGCTTCTGCAGCTCGATCATCCGGCGGTTCCACATGCTCGCCGGCTTGCCGCCCTCGTCGACCTTGTCCCAGTCGACGACGCCGTCCTTGGCGCGGAAGCGCCGCTTGGCCAGCGCGTCGAAGAAGATGTAGATCCCGCGCTGCTTGCACTCGGCGACGAACTTGTCGAGCAGGTCGAGGCGGCGCGGGTCGAGCTGCGAGGTGTCGTGCTGCTCGGAGAAGATCGCGTTCTTCGGCTCGCGGTCGTCGACGCTGTGCAGACGCGTCATGTTCATGCCGAGCCGCGCCATCCGCTCGGCGTAGCGCCGCGCCGTGCTGTGCGGAACGAACCAGTCGCTGTGCCCGCTGCCCCAGAAGCGGATCGGCGTGCCGTCGGCGAACACATACTGCTCGCCCTTGATCTGCAGCCAGCCGCGCTTGCCGGCCGGGGCATCGAGGGTCTTCGACAGATCGAGGCCGAGCGGCTTGCTGGGATCGTCGGCGATCGGCTTCCACTCCCACCAGCCCTTGGTGTCGGTCCGCGCGTCGCCGGACACCGAGCGGACGGCGAGCGGCTTGCCGTTCTTGTCCCAGGCCGCGAGCTGCAGGTTGCGGTACCAGGCCGTGCCGGTCGAGAGGTACATGCCGATCCACAGCATGACATGCGTCGCCTGCGGCGGCACCGGCACCTCTTGGACGAAGGGAGACCAGTCGCGGGTGCCGTGCGCCAGCTCGCTGCGCGGCCAGTCGCCGACCTGATCGCCGTTGTCGTCCATCCACATCAGCTGGACGCGCGCGCAGTCGATCGGGTCCTTGCCCTTGACGACATCCTGGATCTTCCACTCGCCGCTGAGCCGGAGCTTGGCAGCGCCGGCGATCGCGAAGGACTGGCGCAGCATGAAGTGCCAGCCGCTCTGCTGGGTCCACAGCCGCAGGACCTTGCCGCCCTCCTCCAGCTTGACCTCGGTCTCCCAGGGCTGGGGGCACAGCCACATCGCGGGATCGAGCGAGATGACGAGCGGACCGGCGGCCGGAGCCGAAGGCTCGGGCGCCGGCTGGGTGGCGCTGCTTGCTG
>JANWWU010000101.1 GCA_025055595.1 Planctomycetota bacterium
TGTCGGCCGTAGCCGCGGGCTTCGCGCACGCTGAGGGCCTCGACCCAGGGGACGGCGAGGAGCCGCAGGCACAGCGCTTCGGCGCGCGACGCGCGGATGATGACGATGGCCTTGAGCACCGTCAGGCGCTGGCGGCAGGCGCGCGGTCGAGCGCGGGCTGAGGCTGGCGGTGCACCAGCCAGCCGGTGGGCGCGATGGCGGCAGCGAGGATGGCCCAGGACGATCTGCACCGAGCGCGCATACGAAAACGTGGTGATCGATTCGCTTTCATCGGCGCATGGCGCGGCCAGCGGCGTGCATGGCCGCTGGTCGACGATGATCGCTGCAGCGTCGCCAGCGAGCTGCTGTGCGAGCTGTTCGACCTAGTGCAGCGCTTGCGCCGCACCCGGCACGGTGGCGACGCTATGCGGTCTGCCGCTGCGTCAGGATCAACAGCGCATGGCGGCGTGGGCGCAGCAAGCCTCGGCGATCCCCGGGACATCGCGCGACCAGCGCTTCCGTCCCGCGGTGATCACGCTTCAATATCGCTTTTGTTCATGCGCGGCAGACGACGCCCCCGCCCGAAACAGCGAGCGATCGTCCTCCTCGCCGTGGCTCCGGCGCTGCCGGCGGCGACGCTGATGCCCAGGCTCGAGCTCGCCGGCAAGATCTGAGCGGCACGCCCCCGGCGAGCGCCGCGCGGCCGTCTGCCCGCGGTCGGCGTCGCCGCCTAGTCGGGCGCGCCGTGGCGCGCGGCGCTCCTGCTCGCGCTGCGTTCGGCGATTGGCACGGCGCTGGTTGCCCGACTGCTGCCCATGGGCTCGCAATAGATCGACGAAGTCGTCGATGTGGGCGGCGCCGCGGTCGTTGCTGCGCCGCAGCAGGCGCAGGTCGGTGTGCAGCCCGCCGCTTCCCAGGCGGCGCAGGACGACGCCGGGATGGCGGCCGATGACCCAGCGCGGCAGCGCCGCGATGCCGGCGCCGCTGGCCACCAGCTGCACGATCATCGGCGTCAGCTCGGCGGTGCGCCGCTGGGCCGGCACGACGCCAGCGGGGTCGAGGAAGCGCGTGTAGAGGTCGAGGCGGCACTCCGCCACGGGATAGGTGATCACCGTCTGACCGGCAAAATCCGACGGCTCGAGATAGGGGCGCCGAGCGAGCGGGCTGCGCGACGGCAGCACGCCGACGATCTCGTAGCGGAAGAGCCAGTCGGCGTGCAGCCACGGGGCGCAGTGGTTCTCAGCGGTGATCACGGCGTCGATCAGCGCGTCGCGCAGTGCCGGCAAGGGATCGAATGCGACTCCCGTCCGTAGATCCAGCTCGATGTCCGGATGGGCGGAGCGATAGGCATCGAAGATCGGAGCGAGCCACTCCAGGCAGGAGTGGCATTCGACGCTGATCAGCAGGCGGCCGCTCTTGCCGCTGGCGAGCAGGCGCAACTCCTGCTCCGCCATCGTCACCGCCGGCAGCACGGTCTCGGACAGCACGAGCAGGCGTCGACCGGCGGCAGTCAGGCGCAGCGGGCGCCGGCGCCGTTCGACGACCGCGAGCCCCAGTCGCGCCTCGAGATCTGCCAGCAAATGCGACAGCGCCGACTGCGTGCAGTGCAAGGCCTGCGCCGCCGCCGTCAGCGACGGAGCACGCGCGAGCTCCCGGATGGCGCGCAGGTGGCGCAGGTCGATCATGAACTCGATGCATAGTACAATGAACAGAGATTGCTCTCATGCATAGTTCGGCCTGCAAGATCGCGCATCACACATTGCGCAGGAGCCACTGATGATTCGCACCGCTTCGCTGGGCTTCCCCCGTATCGGCCCGCGCCGAGAGCTGAAATGGGCGCTCGAGCGCTTCTGGTCTGGCGCGTGCGATGACCAGGCGTTCGGGCGGTCGCTCGCCGACCTCCGCTGCCAGCGCTGGCAGCAACAGCGCGCCCACGGCATCGACATCGTGCCGAGCAACGACTTCGCGCTCTACGATCACGTGCTCGATCACTGCTGCATGCTAGGGGCCGTCCCCGAACGTTTCGGCTTCGGCAGCAGGCCGCTCGGCCTCCACGAGCTGTTCCGCATGGCGCGTGGCGGAGAGGGCGCGCCGCCGCTGGAGATGACCAAGTGGTTCGACACGAACTACCACTATCTGGTTCCAGAGCTGGCGGCCGGCATGCGCTTCCGGGCCGAACCCAGCAAGGCGGTCGAGGAGTTTCGCGCGGCGCTCGAGCTCGGCATCCGCACCCGCCCGGTGCTGATCGGCCCGCTCACCTTCCTGCGGCTTTCCAAGCGCGTCGATGGCGGGCCGGCGATCGAACTGCTGCCGCAGCTGCTGCCGGCATATCGCGACATTCTGCGCAGCTTGGCAGAAGCTGGAGCCGACGACATCCAGATCGATGAGCCGATCCTCGCCACGGACCTCGCGCAGGCGGAACGTGCCGCTTTCCCAGCGGCGTATCGGGCGCTGGCTGACGCCGCCCCCGGGCAGCGCCTGCTGCTCGCCACCTACTTTGGGGCGATCGACGAGTATCGCGACATCGTCTGCGCCTTGCCGGTGCACGGCCTGCATCTCGATCTCGTGCGGGCACCCGAGCAGTTGCCGGCGATTCTCGAATCGTGGCCGCGCGAACGCACGCTCTCGCTTGGCCTGGTCGATGGCCGGAATGTGTGGCGCTGCGATCTCGCAGCCGCGCTCTCGCTGGCCGAGCATGCGGCGGCGCGCCGGGGGATCGACAACCTGCAGATCGCCCCGAGCTGTTCGCTGCTGCATGTGCCGATCGATCTCGCCGCCGAGACCGCGCTCGACCCGGCGCTTGCCGCGTGGCTGGCGTTCGCGGTGCAGAAGTGCGAGGAGTTGGCGCTCATCGCTCGCGGTCTGGCGGATGGGCGAGCGGCGATTGCCGAGGCGCTCGCAGCCTGCGAGGCGGCGCTGGCGGCGCGCCGCGCCTCTCCCCTCACCCGGCGCGCGGAGGTGCGGGAGCGGCAGGCGCGGCTGACGGCCGGCGATCGCCTGCGGACGACACCGCGCGCCGCCCGCTTGGCCGCGCAGCGCGTGGCCTTGGGGCTGCCATTGTTCCCGACGACGACCATCGGCTCGTTCCCGCAGACGGCCGCGGTGCGCAAGGCGCGCGCCGATCATCGTGCCGGGGTGCTGGACGATGCGGGATACACCGCGTTCCTGCGCGCGGAGATCGAGCGCTGCGTGCGTTTCCAGGAGCGGATCGGCCTCGATGTCCTGGTGCACGGCGAGTTCGAACGCAACGATATGGTCGAATACTTCGGGGAGCAGCTGGATGGCTTCCTCGTCACCGAGCATGGCTGGGTGCAGAGCTACGGCTCGCGCTGCGTGAAGCCCCCGATCATCGTCGGCGACGTAGCCCGCCGCGGGCCGATGACCGTGTCGTGGACGAGTTACGCGCAATCGTTGACCGCTAAGCCAATGAAGGGGATGCTAACCGGGCCCGTCACCATCCTGCAGTGGTCGTTCGTTCGCGACGACCTGCCGCGCGCACAGGTGGCGGAGCAGATCGCGCTCGCGTTGCGGGATGAGGTCCGCGACCTCGAGCAGGCGGGCGTGCGCGTCATCCAGGTCGACGAACCGGCATTCCGCGAGGGCCTGCCACTGCGCCGTCGCGACTGGCCGGCATATCTCCACTGGGCGATCGCGGCGTTCCGCCTCTGCACTGCCGGAGTCGCCGATGCCACCCAGATCCACACCCACATGTGCTACAGCGAGTTCAACGACATCATCGACAGCATCGCCGAGCTCGACGCCGATGTCATCTCGATCGAGACCGCGCGCTCGCGGATGGAGCTGCTTGCGGCCTTCGAACGCTTCCGCTATCCCGCCGACATCGGCCCCGGAGTCTATGACATCCATTCGCCGAGCGTTCCGGAGACAGCGGAGATGGTGGCGATGCTGGAGCGCGCCAGTCAGGTGCTCGACCCCGAGCGCCTGTGGGTGAACCCGGACTGCGGCTTGAAGACCCGTCGCTGGCAGGAAGTTGAAGCAGCCCTGCCTCGCATGGTGGAGGCGGCGCGCCTGATGCGCCATCGACACCGGACCGCGCCCGCCCAAGGGGCTTGATGGCGGACCGTGGCGAGCCGCGCACGTTGCCGGAAACCGCACGACGGCAGCGGCCGGTTGCGGAACGCTCACCCAGCGGCGTCGGGCACTGCGCCTTCAATCGGGACGAAGAGCAGCTTGCCGTCGCCGATGCGGCCGGAGCGGCAGGCGGCGAGGACGAGCTGGACGAAGGCCTCGCGCTCGCTGCGCGGGATCGCGCACTCGACGACGGCGCGCGGCAGGAACTCGATGTCGCCGGCCTGTTCGC
>JANWWU010000024.1 GCA_025055595.1 Planctomycetota bacterium
GGTCGGCACGCTGCCGACCACCAGACGGCTGAGGCGTTCGCGCAGCGCGGGATCGGCGCCATCGATCTCGGCGATCTCGCCGAGCCGCACCTGCGGGCCGTTGACCGTGCGCTCGCCCGCCAAACGGATCTCGACCCCGGCCGCCGACGCCGCAGCCCACGCGAGGACGAGCGCTGCCGCCAGCCGAAAAAGGCCGAGTCTCATCTCCACCTCAACGCACCAGATCGTTGGCGGTGCGCAGCATCTGATCGGCCGTCGTGATGCTCTTGGAGTTGAGATCGTAGGCGCGCTGCGCCATGATCAGGTTGACGAGCTCGGTCACCGCCTCGACATTCGCTTTCTCGAGCGCGGCGTGCCGCAGGCTGCCGAAGCCAGGCTCGGTCGGATTGCCGACGACCGCCGCCCCGCTCGCTTCGGTCGCTTCGAAGAGGTTGCGCCCGACGGCCAGCAGGCCGCCGGGGTTGCGGAAGCGCGCCAGGGAGATCTGGCCGAGCACGGTCTCGGCGCCATCGATGGTCACCGTCACCGTGCCGTCGGGTGCGATGAACACCGCGTTCTCGCTGGCGCCATCGGGAACGGTGATCGCTGGCTGAATGAAATAGCCGTCGGCCGTCACCAAGCGCCCCTCGGCGTCGATGCGGAAGTCGCCGGCGCGCGTGTAAGCGACGCTGCCATCCGGTCGCTGCACCTGGAAGAAGCCATCGCCCTCGATCGCGACATCGAGCGGACGACCTGTCGGCTCGATGTTGCCAGCGGTGAACACCCGCGTCGTCCCGCTGACTGCCACGCCGGTGCCGATCTGCGTGCCGGTCGGCTGGCGGCCCTGCTGGCCGATCCGCGCCCCCGGCTGCTGCTGGATGTCGTAGTACAGATCCTGGAAATCGGCGCGCTGCCGCTTGAAGCCGGTGGTGTTGACATTCGCGATGTTGTTGGCGATCAGGTCGACATGCAGCTGCTGGGCGTTCATGCCGGCGGCAGCAGTCCACAGGGCGCGTGGCATATCTCCTCCTCATCCTTCAAGTACGCAAGATCTCGCTGTAGCCTTCGCCGGTGCGCACCTGCTGCGTCAGCGCGCGCTGCGCGGTGTCGTAGCGGCGCTGCAGCGCGATTAGCTGCACCAGCTCCTCGAGAGGTTCGGCGTTCGCGCGCTCCAGGTGCCCCTGCAAGACTCTCGCCGTTGCCGGCCGCAGGGTCTGTGAGCCAGGATCGAACACGATGCCATCGCCGCTCGACATCCGCGCTGGATCGTCGACACCGACAATGCGGAGGCGGCCGAGTTCCGTGCGCTGGATCCCGCCCGGAACCCGGGTCTCGACGCTGATCTGGCCATCTTCGGCGATGACGATCGAGCCCGCGGCCTCGGCTGGGACGACGATGGGCCCATTGTCGCCGAGGACCTGCCAGCCCCGCGGATCGATCAGGCGCCCCTGCGCGTCGAGCTGGAACGCGCCAGCGCGCGTCAGCCAGGTCTTGCCCTGCGGATCTTGCAGCGCGAAGAAGCCCGGACCGTGGAGCGCGACATCGAGCTCGCGCTGCGTCGGCTCGCGCACGCCATCGCGGAACGAGCGATAGCTGGCACCGGGCAGCACGCCGGCACCGCCGTCGCCGGCCAAGCCCCCGCGGCGTCCTTCGGCAGCCAAAACCGCCGCAAAACCGATGCGGGTGAGCCCCTCCCGGCGATAGCCGGGGGTCTGTACATGCGCGAGGTTGCGCGCCGTCGCCTCGAGGAGGCGGCTCTCCGTGACCATCGCGCTGGCTGCGGCGTAGATGCCCTTCGGCATGGGGACTCGCTGTCGGAGAATGCGACGCAGGATCGCGTCGATGCAGAGAACGCGAACGTAGTGCCAATCCGTGCGAGGTCCTTCATCCTCTTTGACACACCCCGCAGAACGGAGGGCGTGCCTGACATAGCCCGGCGGCGAGCGCCCGGACACTGCATCGCATGCCCTACGACATGAATCAGCTGCTCGAGATCTGTTTGCAGCAGAATGCGTCGGACATTCACATTTCCTGCGGTCGCCCCCCTTCGTTCCGCATCCACGGCTCGATCAAAAGCCTCAACGGCCCACCTCTGACAGTCGATGACTGCGTGTCGCTGATGAAGCAGATCACCAGCGAACGCGGGCAGCAAGAGCTGGCGAAAGACGGTTCCACCGACTTCGCGATCGGCTATCAGGAGCGGGCGCGCTTCCGCGTCTCGGCCTTCAAGCAGAAGGGGCGCATCAGCATGGTGCTGCGCCTGATCCCCTCGAAGCTCCTATCGTTCGATGACATCGGGCTCCCGCACCACATTAAAGACCTGGTCACGCGTCCGCGCGGGCTGATCCTCGTCACCGGCCCGACCGGCTCCGGCAAGTCGACGACGCTGGCGACGATGATCGACTTCATCAATCAGGAGGAGGCCGGCCACATCATCACGATCGAGGATCCGATCGAGTATTACCACCCGCACAAGAAGTGCGTCGTCAACCAGCGCGAGGTCCACGTCGACGTCCCGAGCTTCCACGAGGGCCTGCGCCGCGCCCTGCGCGAGGACCCCGACGTCATCCTCGTCGGCGAGATGCGCGATCTCGAAACGATCAGCGCTGCGATCACCGCTGCCGAGACCGGGCACCTGGTGTTCGGCACCCTGCACACGACCGGCGCCGCGCGCACCATCGACCGCATCATCGACGCCTTCCCGACCAACCAGCAAGAGATGGTGCGCACGCAGATGGCGGGCAACCTGCTCGCCGTCATCTCGCAGGCCCTGGTGCCGCGCGCGTCGGGGAAGGGCCGCGTCGCCGCCTTCGAGATCATGATCATGACGCCGGCGATCTCCAACCTGATTCGCGAGAACAAGACCTACCGCATCGACTCGACGATCCAGACCAGCGCCAAAGAGGGCATGATCCTCCTCGACGAGTTCTTCTTCAAGCTGTTCCAGGCCGGCACCATCACCTACGATACGATGATGGAGTTCTGCAAGGACCCCGGCTACTTGCAGCGGCGCGTGCAGGAAGCCGGCATCGCGCCGCCCAGTGGCGGCAAGGGAGCCTGAGATGTTCAAGACCGGCAACATCGACGCCCAGGCCCTGCTGCGCCTGCTCTACCAGTGGGAAGAAGTCGACAAGGCGACCGCTCAGAAGATCTACGCCGACCACAAGAAGGGCGGCAAAAACCTCGTCCAAGCCTGCCTCGACCACGGCATCCCGGAGAGCGTCGTCCTCGGCGCCGCGGCCCAGCTGCTCGGCATGGGGAAGGCCGAGCTCGAGGGTCTGACCATCCCGCAAGCGCTGATCGCCAAGGTGCCGGCGGAGTACGCCCACAGCTACCGGATCATTCCGACGCGGATGGAGAACAATGCGCTGATCGTCGCCACCGCCGACCCCGACAACCTGGCCGCGCTCGACGACTTGAAGTTCGCGCTCGGCGTCGCGCAGGTCAAGGCCGAGCTGACGACCGAGGAAGCGATCGCTTCCGCCCTCGAACGGTATTATCCGCAAGCCAAAAAAGACGAAGCGCAGGCGATGCTCGATCAGCTGCTTGAAGGGCGCGAGGAAACGGCGGCGAGCATCAGCGATGCCGAGATCATCGACCCCTCCGCCCTGCAGAACCTCGAAGCGCTCGGCAGCGACCTCTCGGCCCAGGCCGAAAGCGCGGCCGTGCGCAACCTGCTCAACCTCATCCTGCTGACCGCGGTGAAGGCCCAGGCCGCCGACATCCACTTCGAACCTTTCGAGGACAAGTTCCGAGTCCGCAACCGGATCGACGGCGTCCTCTACGAGATGCTGCCGGTTCCCAAGCAGCTGGCGGCGCCGCTGGTCGCCCGCATCAAGGTGATGAGCCACCTGGACATCGCGGAACGGCGCCTGCCGCAGGACGGCAAGATCCCGGTCCGCATCGGCGACCGAGAGGTCGACTTGCGTGTCTCGACCCTGCCGACGATGTTCGGCGAGAGCGTCGTGATCCGCGTTCTCGACCGCCATGTCGTCAGCCTCGACCTCGACAAGATCGGTTTCCCCGACGATCAGCTCGCGTACTTCAAGCAGGTGATCGAACGGCCCAACGGCATCGTCATCGTCACCGGACCGACCGGCTCCGGCAAGACGACGACGCTGTACTCGGCGCTGTCGGCGGTGAATACCGAGGATGTCAAGATCATCACCACCGAAGATCCGGTCGAATACGAGATCAAGGGCCTGGTCCAGGTGCCGGTCGACGAGGAAGTCGGTCGCACCTTCGCCAACTGCCTGCGCGCCATCCTCCGCCAGGACCCCGACATCGTCCTGGTCGGCGAGGCGCGCGACAAGGAGACGGCGCAGATCGCGATCCAGGCCTCGCTGACCGGCCACCTCGTGTTTACGACCCTGCACACCAACGATGCGCCGACCGCCGTCACCCGCTTGATCGATATGGGCGTGGAGCCCTTCCTGATCGCCGCGACGCTCGAGACCGTGTGCGCGCAGCGCCTGGTGCGCACGATCTGCATCAAGTGCAAGGCGCCCTACGAGCCGAGCGACGAAGAGCTGATGCAGCTCGGTCTCAAGCGCCGCGATGTCCAGGGGCAGCGCTTCTATTACGGCAAGGGCTGCGACCACTGCAAGGGCACCGGCTACAAGGGCCGCACCGCGATCTTCGAGCTGATGGACATCAACGATGCGATTCGCGAGCTGATCCTCGCCAAGGCCAGTGCCACACAGCTGCGGCTGGCGGCGCAGCGCGCCGGCATGCGCCCCTTGCGCGACGCCGGCATCCAGAAGATTTTCGCGGGGCTTACGACCATCGAGGAGGTGGTGCGCGAGACCCTGGCCATCGAAGAGTGACCCCCTTCCATCGAGGATGGCATGCCGAGCTTCGCCTATAAAGCCCACGACCGTCGCAGTGGCAAAGATGTCTCTGGCTCGATCGAGGCCGCCTCGCAGGCGGAAGCGATCGCCGCGCTCAAGAAGCAGGGCCTGCAGCCGCTCGAAATCAAGGAGAGCCGCAGCAAGCTCGCCAAGGCGGCGGCGCCCGGAGCGAAGGGCGACGGGAATCCGTTCTTGGCGACGGTGCTCAAGATCTTCGGCGGCGGTGTCAACGCCGCCCAGGTCACGCTGTTCACCCGCCAGCTCTCCACCTTGCAGGATGCCGGCCTGCCGATCGTGCAGTCGCTGCAGATCCTCACCGACATGCAGCGCCCCGGCACCTTCCGCGCCGTCCTGCAGCAGGTGACCGAGGATGTGCAGAGCGGCACCATGCTGTCGGAGGCGATGGCGCGCCATCCCGAGGTCTGGGACAAGCTCTACACCAACCTGATCAAGGCCGGCGAGACCGCCGGCGCCCTCGATGTCATCCTGCGCCGGCTCGCCGAGTTCCGCGAGAAGGCGCAGAAGCTCAAGAAGAAGGTGATCGGGGCCCTGGTCTACCCGGTGGCGGTGATGACGATCGCGATCGCCATCCTCACCTTCATCATGGTATTCATCGTCCCGAAGTTCGAGCAGATCTTCCGGGACCTGAACATCCGGCTGCCGGCGCTCACCGTGCTGCTGATCGACATGTCGCGGTTCATCGGCGAGTGGTGGTGGATCGTGCTGCTCGCCATCGTCTTCGTGTTCTTCGCCCTGAAGATCATCCGCAAGACGGAGGCCGGAGGCGCGATCGTCGATCGCGTGCAGCTGCGCATCCCGGTGCTCGGCATGGTCGTCAAGAAGAGCTCGATCGCGCGCTTCGCGCGCACGCTCGGCACCCTCGTCACCTCCGGCGTCGGCTTCCTCGACGCCCTCGACATCACCAAGAACGCGACGCCGAACATCGTCGTCCGCAATGCGATCCAGGCGGTGCGCGATTCGGTCAAGGAGGGCGAGACGATCAACGAGCCGCTGCGCCGTTCCGGGATCTTCGATGACATCGTCGTCAACATGATCAAGGTCGGCGAGGAGACCGGCGAGCTCGACAAGATGCTGATCAAGATCGCCGACACCTACGACGAAGAGGTCGACGCCGCGGTCGCCGCGATGATGTCGCTGCTCGAGCCGGCCTTGATCATCTTCATGGGCGTCGCCGTCGGCTTCATCGTTATCGCCCTGTTCCTGCCGCTGATCTCGATCATCGAGCAGCTGAACGCCGGCGGCGGCTGAGCGCTTGCTGCGCTGGGTCGCGCCCCAGCATTTAGCACCGCCCTGCGCCGGCGCAGGCTTGCGGCGCAGTCCTGCGCGCCGCCGCGCCTGGCGGCGCCGGCGATCATCCCGCCCTCTGAACGCACATGCCCACGCACATCCTGATGAATGCGTACGACGAGCACGAGCTGCGCGTCGCGGTCATCCGCGACGGCCGCCTCGAGTCGCTCGTCCACGAACGGCTCGGCGACGGCCAGAACCTCGGCAACATCTACAAGGCTCGGGTCGCCAATGTCGAGCCCTCGCTCGACGCTGCCTTCCTCGATCTCGGAGGCCCGAAGAACGGCTTCATCCACATCTCGGAAGTGATCCACCAGCAGGGGCGCGAAGCGCGCATCGAATCCGTCCTCAAGCCCGGCGATGAAGTGATCGTCCAGGTGATCAAGGAGGCGATCAAGGACAAGGGCCCCTGCATGAGCATGTACCTGTCGCTGCCGGGGCGCGACCTCGTGCTGATGCACAACGAGCAGGCGCGCGGGGTCTCCAAGCGCATCGAGGATCCGCTGGTGCGCCGGCGCTTGAAGAAGCTGCTCGACACCCTGGAGCCGCCGCCTGGCTTCGGCTTCATCGTCCGCACTCATGCCGCGCATGCCAGCGAGGCCGACATCCGTCTGGACTACGAGTACTTGAAGCGCCTCTGGGCGGAGGTCGAGGCGTTGGCCAAGCAGGTCAAGGCCCCGGCCTGCCTGTACCAGGAAGCCGACGTGATCGTCCGCACCCTGCGCGACATCGCCGGTCCCGACACCGAGCGGATCATCATCGATCACGAGCGGCTCTACGACGAGGCGCGCGCTTTCGCCCAGGTCTTCATGCCCGAGCTCGCCGACAAGATCGCGCTGCACCGCGAAGAGCTGCCGCTGTTCTCCTACTATGGTCTCGAGGAACGGCTGGCCGCGATCTACGACCGCAAGGTCGAGCTGCCGAGCGGGGGCGCCATCGTCATCGAGCAGACCGAGGCCCTGGTGTCTATCGATGTCAACTCCGCCAAGAACCGCGAATCGAGCGATGTCGAAACGACGGCGCTGATGACCAACCTCGAGGCCGCGCAGGCGATCGCCGAGCAGCTCGTGCTGCGCGACCTCGGCGGCCTGATCGTCATCGATTTCATCGACATGGAGAAGCGGGAGAACCAGCGCCTCGTCCAGGTCGCGCTGCGTCGCGCCCTCGCCGCCGACCGCGCCAAGATCCAAGTCGGGCCGATGTCGCGCTTCGGCCTGGTCGAGCTGACCCGCCAGCGCCAGCGCCCGAGCCACAAGCTGGTCGCCTCCAGCGAGTGTCCCTACTGCGGCGGCACGGGCTCGATCAAGACCGCGGAAACCTTCGAGATCGACCTGATGCGCGAGATCCGCCAGATGCTGCACAGCCGAAACCTGCAGCGCCTGGAGGTCGTCGTGCCGGCCGACCTCGTCGCCGGCATCCTCAACAACCGCCGCAAGGAGCTGACGGAGCTCGAAGAACGGACGGAGTGCCGCATCGTCTTCAACCCCGATGCCTTGATGAAGGCGCGGGAGTTCCGGCTGATTCCCACCGCGCGCAAGGGGGGTCGCCGTGACGATCGCCCGCCGCCGGTGCGACCCTCGCTGCTGGCACCGCTGATGGTCGAGCAGGCCAAGGCCATCCGGATGGCGCAAGAGCTCGCGGCGATGAAGCCGGAGGACATCGAACGCGAGCTGGCCAGCGAGCTGCAGCCGGCGAGCGCGCGCGAGGCGGCGGATGACCCGGCGGCCGCGACCGAGACCGCCCGGCCCGTCGCGCAGGCGGCGAACGCTGCCGCGCCCGCAGCCCCGCCGTCGGCCCCGGCGCGCGTTCCCGAACTGTGGGAGGAGGCCGCCGCGCTGCGCCGGCTGCTCTTCTCCCCGCCGCGACCGGTGCTCGTGGTCCCGGCGGCCGATGCTGCCTCCCTTGCTCGACCGCCCTCAGCCCATATAAGCGCTGCTTCGCCGCCGCGCGGGGGCCGGCGGCATCGCCGCTAGTGGAGGAAGCTGTGCAGTACGCCGTGATCAGCGATCGTCAACGCCAGTACCGCGTGACGCCGGGGGCCCGCCTCCTCGTCGATCACCTCGCCGCGCCGCCGGGCAGCGAGCTCGAACTCCCCGTTCTGCTGATCGCCGACGGCGGCTCCGTGCGCATCGGCTCGCCCTTCGTCGCCGGCGCGACCGCGCGGATCAAGGTTCTTGGCGAGCACAAGGGCGACAAGATCATCATCGGCAAGTTCAAGCGCCGCAAGCACATGACCAATCGGCGCAAGGGGTTTCGCGCGCGCTCGACGCTGGTCGAAGTCCTCGCCATCCACGGCTGAGCGCGCTGCTGCGCCGGCCGGCCCCCTGCCTCATCTCTGAAGGAAGCCGCCATGCGCGTGCGCATCCTGTTGCTCTGGGCGTTGGCCGTCCTTTTGCCGGCCTTGCAGCTGCAGGATGTCGAACTGCAGTCCCCGGGCACCACCAAGCGCTTCCCGGCGGTCATCGCGGTCTCCTCGCCGCATGCCGCTCCCGGTCCCGCCGACATGGGCGAGGACGACGACGGCTGCCGCCACAGCTCGGGGCCGAGCGAGTATGACTACACCGTCGTCGTCGATCCCCACACATATTTCGCTGCCTTGGCGGCGGAGTGGGACAGCCGCAGCGGCCGCTTCCTCGGCGACCTGACGCCGGAGTTCCTGGACTGGGTGCGGCGCGAGTTCAACTCCGAGCGCGAGATCGACTGGAACCACGCCTTCCAGCAGGCGACGCAGATCGCGCGCGCGACCGGGCAACCACCGCCCGATCGCGCGACCTTCGTCATCCCGCAGAACACGATCCCGCTGGAGAAGCGCTATCGCCTGGCCCTCGCCTGCTACGAACGGCGCGGCTCGCGTCACATCGTGCTCGCCAAGATCGCCCTCAACGGGGCCTGGTCCCTGCGCCGCCGCGCCCAGGTCCCGGTCAGCCACCAGTCGCTGATCGGCGGCTTCCAGGAAATCAACGATCGGATCAGCCGGCAGATCCGCGACGGCGAAGCCTTCGACCTCGAGAAGTGGACCAGGGTCTACCGCGAAATCATCGAGAAAGACGGCCTCACCCGCGAGGGCTACACGGTCGCGACGATGGCCCTCTTCGGCTTCCTCCTGCGCCACGGCGACCTCGCCGGCTGCCGCGAGCTGCTGGACAAGGCGATGCAGCGGCTGGGCCGCGATGATCGCCCGGATGTTCTGCGCGGGCTGATCCGCGAGCGGCGCCGCCTGCTTGATGAGCACAACAAGCTGCTGGCGCTCGCTGCCGAGCGCTTCACCCTCGCCCTGCGCCAAGAAGAGGTCGTGCGGCAGCGCATTCCCGAGATCCTGCTGGCGGTGGCGGAAGCGCACCGCCGGCTCGGCGATGCCCGCCGCAGCGCGGACTGGTATCTGGCCCTCGCCAGACTGCCGGAGACCCAGCCGAGCATCCGGGAAGCCGCGCGCTTCGCCGGCAAGGAGCGCGGCTTGCCGGCGGATAAGCCCTACCTCGTACAGCTCGGCTGGATCGCCGACGAGCGCTTTGAGCGCCTGCAGCGCCAGGGAGCCAACCATCCCGGGGAGCTGTCAGGGCCGGACCGCGCCCTGCTGATCGCCATCGTCAACGAGGGACTGGGGACTGCGTCCTACAACGCCGCCGGCTGGAAGCCGATCAGCGGTCGCACCCAGGACGAGTGCCGGATCGTGCTCGATGCCGTCGGCAAGGCCCTGCTCGACTACGCCTTCCGCCTCGGCAGCTGGCCGCGTCAGCTCGGTGAGCTGTGGGAGCGCGAGGTGTTGCGCGACCGCAACTTCGTCAATCGCTTCCACTGTCCGGTCTCCGGTCAACCGCTCCGGTATGCGGTGCCGCCCGGGGACCTGAGCGCGCTCGCACCGACGACAGTGCTGGTCGCCACACCGGCTCCGGTGCCGACCGCCCAGGGTCCGCGCTATGGCGCTTTCTGCGCCAATGCCCGCATCGTCTGGGTGGAGCAGATGCCGACGGTCGGTCAACCGCTGTCGCCGTGACCGCGCTCCAGCTGCCGGCCGTCCTCGGCGAAAGCCTGCTCTGCCAGGCCTTGCAGCGCCTCATCGCGCGCCAGCGCCTGCCGCACACCGTCGTCATCGAGGGCGGAACGGAAGCCCTGCGCACGGCCGTCGCCCAGGCCCTCGCCGCCGCCGTGCTCTGCCCGCACAAGCCCGATGGCGCAGCCTGCGCCGCGTGCCCTTCCTGTCGGCACTGCGCCCAGGGCACCCACCCCGACCTCGTCGCCCTGCCCGGCATCCGCGAGTCGCCGACCGGCCTGCCGGTCGATGCCGTCCGCGCCGCCGCGGAACAGGCCGGCAGCAGCGCGCTGCTCGGCGTCGGCCGGGTCTTCATCATTCCCGACGCTGAACGGCTGCGCGGGGCGGCCGCCAATGCGCTCTTGAAGATCCTCGAGGAGCCCCCGCCGCGCACGGTCTTCATCCTCGCCGCGCAGGCCGCCGCCAATCTGCTGCCGACGATCCGCTCGCGGGCCGCCGTCTACCGCCTGCCCGACGCGGCGCCGCCCACCGGTGCCCAGATCGACAACGACCGCCCTGCGCCCGCCGCCCTCGCCCGCCTGCTGACGGAGCCGAGTCTGGCGGCGATCGCTGAGGTGCTGACGGCGCTTGAGAAGGCCGTGCCGAACAGCGCAGGGCAGGCCGGGCAACGGCAGGTGCTCGCGCTCTGGCTGCAGCAGCAGATCGCCTGCGCCCGGCACGAGCTGCGCAGCGCCGATCCCAGCCTCTCCGGCCGCGCCCTGCAGCACTGCGAGCGGCTGCTGCGCGCCCTGCACGACCTCGAGCTCCATCTGCCCCCGCGCAGCGTCCTCGAAGCCCTGTGCTGGGCCCGATCCAGCAGCGACTGACGACCCGCTCCAGAAGCTATTGACAATCATTCTCAATAAGTTCTACTGCTGCTCATGACGCTGCAAGCAAAGGCGTGCCCGGAGCAGCGCTCGCTCGCCGACCTCGAACGCGGGGCCAGCGCGCCGATTGCCGCCCTCGGTGGTCCCCTGCGAATCCGTCGCCGCCTCGCCGAGCTCGGTCTGGTGCCGGGCTCGATCGTCCAGCTCGAGCGTCGCGCCCCCCTCGGCGACCCGCTGGCCATCCGCGTCCGCGAGTACCAGCTCTCGCTGCGCGTCGAGCATGCGCGCTGCGTCCAGCTCGGCGCCCCGCCGGCGCCCTGCGGGCTTCCCGACGGTGCGGTCGTCAGCTCGCCGGCGTCTCTGCCGAGCGGACGGGAGGCGGTGCTGGCGCTGGTCGGCAACCCGAATGCCGGCAAGACCTCGCTGTTCAACGCGCTGACCGGTCTGCGGCAGGAAGTGAGCAACTACCCGGGTTCGACCGTCGAGCGCGCCGCCGGCTGGGTGCCGCTGCCGTCCGGGAGGGGATGGATCATCGACCTGCCCGGCATCTACAGCCTGGTGCCGGCGTCGCCCGATGAGCGCATCGCCATCGAGGTGCTCGCCGGCCTGCGCGCCGACACCCCGGCGCCCGATGTCGTGATCGCCGTCGTCGACGCGACAGCGATCGCTCGACACCTGCTGCTCGTCACCCAGATCCTCGACGCCGGGCTGCCGACGGTCGTCGCGCTGACCATGATCGACGAGGCGCGGGCGCGCGGCCTGGCGATCGACGCCGCGCACTGGGAGCGGCACCTCGGGGTCCCGGTGGTGCCGGTCTGCGCGCGCAGCGGCGAAGGCCTGATCGCGCTGGCGCGCGCCCTGCCGCGGGCGCGCACGGTCAGCGAGGCGCCGTGGCGCGGCCCGGGCCTGGCGGCGCATGACGCGCTGGCGCTGACCGTGCAGCAGCAGGCGGCAGCGCAGGGCCGAAGCATCAGCGCGGCGCAGGCCAAGATCATCGCCTGGGGCCTGCTCGCGGACGGCGACTTCCACGAAGCATTCGGCCTCGGCGCCATCGAACCCCTGTTGGTCGCCGTCGCCCAGCAGCGCCGCGCCTGGCAGGAAGCGGAGCGCGATCCGATCATCGACGACATCGTGCGCCGCTATGCCTGGATCGACGCCGTGCGCGGCGGCCAGGCCGCGCCCGCCCGCGCCCTGCCCCGCGACCGGCTCGATGCCCTCGTCCTCCACCCCCTGCTCGGTCCGGCGATCTTCGCGCTCGTCATGTGGGCGCTGTTCATGTCGGTCTACGCCCTCGCCGCCCCGCTGCAGGACGCCTGCGAGAGCCTGGTGCTATCGCTTGGCGAGCTCAGCGCCCCGCTCGTCCCCGATGGCTGGTTGCGCCGCCTCTGGCGCGACGGCGTCGTCGCCGGCGTCGGCGGCGTCCTGACCTTCGTGCCGCAGATCGCCTTCTTGTTCCTGCTGCTCGGCCTGCTCCACGAGAGCGGCTACCTCGCGCGCGGCGCCTTCCTCCTCGACCGCGTGCTGCGCCGCGTCGGCTTGAACGGGCGCAGCTTCGTCCCGTTGCTGACCGCCCATGCCTGCGCGATCCCCGCGATCATGGCCGCCCGCACCATCCCCGACAGCCGCGAGCGCCTGGCGACCATGCTGGTCGCGCCCTTCATGAGCTGCTCGGCCCGCCTGCCGGTCTATGCCTTGCTGATCGCCGTCTGCTTCGCGCACCTGCCGCCCTGGCAGCAGGGCACGGTGCTCGCCGCCCTCTATCTCGGCGGCATCCTCGCCGGCGCCAGCATCGCCTGGCTGGTGCGGCGCACGCTGCTGGCCGGCGAGGGCAGCTCCTTCCTGCTCGAGCTGCCGCCCTACCGCTGGCCGCTGCCGATCGCCCTGGCGCGCAGCGTGTGGCGCGGAGTGTGGAGCTTCGTCCGCAAGGCCGGCACGATCATCCTGATCGCCAGCGTCGTGCTGTGGGCCGGCCTCAACTACCCCGCCTTGCCGGAGGAGCAGGCGGCGGCGATCCGCGCCAGCGTGCCAGAAGCGCAGGCCGAAGCCGCCGTGCAGCAGGCGGCGATCGCCCACTCCGCCGTCGGACGCCTCGGGCAGGCGCTCGCGCCGCTGCTCGCGCCGCTCGGTTTCGACTGGCAGATCGGGATCGGCCTGATCGGCGCCTTCGCGGCGCGCGAAGTCTTCGTCTCGACGCTCGCCGTCGTCTACGGCGTCGGCAGCGGCGGCGAAGACCCCGCGCCGCTGATCGAACGGATGCAGGCGCTGACCCGGCCCGACGGCAGCGCGATGTGGACGACGCTGACCGGTATCGTCGTCCTGCTGTGGTTCGTCCTCGCCATGCAGTGCCTGAGCACGGTCGCGGTGATGGTCCGCGAGAGCGGCGGCTGGCGCTGGCCCCTGGTGCAGCTGTTCGGCATGAACCTGATCGCCTACGCCGTGTGCCTGCTGGTTTGGCAGAGCGCTGCGCACTGGTAGGGGCAGCGCCGGCCCGCGCGCCCTCAGCGGTCGCCGAGGCGGATGCCGAAGAGGAGCTCGGCGTTGCGCCCGGCCCAGGCCCCGACATCGGCGACGCGCTCGCCGCGCAGCTCGGCGATCGCCTCCGCGGTGCGCGCGGCGTGCGCCATCTCGCAGCGGCGTCCGCGCTCGGGTTCGGGCGCGAGGTAGGGCGCGTCGGTCTCGAGCAGCAGGCGATCGGCCGGCAGGCGCTGCACGGCCGCGCGCAGGGCATCGCGTCCGCGGTAGGTGACCATGCCGTTGATCGCGACATGGAAGCCGAGATCGAGCCAGGCGCGCGCCTGCGCCCAATCGCCGTCGAAGCTGTGGATGACCCCGCGCAGGCCGCCGACGGCGCGGACGACGGCCTGCGCCGCCTGATGGGCATCGCCGCCGTGCCGGCCGCTGCGCGCGTGGACGATCAGCGGCAGGCCGCGCGCGCGCGCCAGCTCAGCCTGCGCGCGGAAGCGCTCGGCCTGCGCCGCCGGCGGCAGCAGCGGATGGTGGTACTCGATGCCGCACTCGCCGAGGGCGACGAAGCCGCCAGCGTCGAGCAGCGCGGCGAGCTCCTGCAGCGCCGCCTCCTGGTCCGCGCACTGCGCCAGCGTGAAGGGATCGAGGCCGGCCGCGGCCCAGACCAGCCCGCGATAGCGCTGGCTCAGCGCCCGCGCGGCGCGCGCATCGGCCGCTCCGGTGCCGATGCTCAGGCAGCCGCGGACGCCGGCCGCCTGCATGCGGGCGACGACGGCGTCGCGATCGGCGTCGAAGCGCGCCGCCGTCAGATGGCAGTGCGAATCGAACACGGGCGGGGCGCCCGCTCACTTCTTGGCCGGAGCCTTGCTGTCGCCCTTGGCTTCGGGCTTGGCTTCCGGCTTGGCGGCCGCCGGCGTCGCCGCGGCCGTCGTCGGCGACTGAGCGGCGGCCTTCGCTTCGCCTTCCGCCTTCTTCAGCCAGCGCGGGACGACGATCGAGAGCACGACGAGATCGGGACGGGTCGCGAGCTTGACGCCCGGCGGCAGCGCCAGTTCCTTCACCGTCAGCGAGGTCATCAGCTGCTGCTTGGAGAGGTCGACATCGATCGCGTCGGGGATGGCATCGGCCCGGCAACGGACGCGAATGCTGCGCATGCGTTGCTCGACGATGCCGCCGGCCTTGACGCCGGGGCAGTCGTCGGCGCGCACCCGCAGCGCGACCTCGACCGTCACCTCGCTGGCCGCCTCGACCTGCACGAGGTCGATGTGCTGGATGTAGTCCTCGACGCAGTGGCGGACGACGGAGGACTTGAGCACGGTCAGCTGCGCGTCGCCGATGCGCAACGCGCAGAGATGCCGCACTTCGCGCGCCAGCCGCTCGGCCTGGTCCACGGGCAGCGTGCAGTGCAGGCTCGGCGCGCCGCGGCGGCTGACGGTGATCGGCACGAGGCCGCCGGCGCGCTGGCGGCGCGCGGCGCGGGTGCCGAGGGCGGTGCGGGGCGTGGCGACGAAAGTCATAGTCATGGGTTCACACCTTCTTACTGTCGGAGAAGAGGGCGCTGACGGACTGGTTGGTGTGGATGCGCTTGACCGCCTCGCCAAGCAGCGGCGCGAGGGTCAGCACGCGGATCGGGAGATCGGCGAAGCGTCGCTTCAAGGGGATCGTATCGGTGATCACGAGCTCATCGAGGCGCGCGGCGTAGAGGCGATCGAAGGCGTCGCCGCACAGCACGCCGTGCGTCGCCACCGGGATCACCCGCGTCGCGCCGAACTGGCGCGCGGTGTTGACCGCGTTGACCATCGAGCCGGCGGTCGTGATCATGTCATCGCAGATGATGCAGGGGCGCGGTCCGATCTCGCCGATCACATGCGCGACCTCGGTCGTGTTGTCGGACAGCCGCCGCTTGTGGATGATCGCCAGCCGCGCGCCGAGCGCCTTCGCCAGCCGCTCGGCGAGCTTGATCGAGCCGGTGTCGGGGCTCGCGACCACTGGATCCTCGAGCTTGAGCGAGCGCAGGTATTCGAGGATCACCGGCCGCGCCGAGAGGTGATCGACCGGAATGTCGAAGAAGCCCTGGATCTGCTCGGCGTGCAGGTCGACCGTCAGCACGCGGTCGATGCCGGCGGTGGTGATCAGGTTGGCGACCAGCTTGGCGGTGATCGGCACCCGCCCCTCGTGCTTGCGATCCTGCCGCGCGTAGCCGAAATAGGGGATCACGGCGGTGATGCGCTTGGCGCTGGCGCGGCGCAGGCAGTCGGCGATGATCAGCAGCTCCATCAAGAAGTCGTTGCTGGTCGTCGGCTGGATGATGAAGGTGTCGGCCCCACGGACGTCCTCCATGATCTGCACCTTGACCTCGCCGTCGGGGAAGCGCCCGACGGTCAGTTCGCCGAGGCGACAGCCGATGGCGGCTGCGATCGCTTCGGCGAGGGGCCGATTGGCGTTGCCGCTGAAGATGCGCATGGTTCACGCCGTGAAGGGTGCTGAGCGTAGCAGAGCGGCGCTCCATGCAATCGCGGCCGGCCAAGAGCCGGGCTAGGACCAGGTCGTGCCGTCGCGGCCGTCGCGCACCGTGATCCCGGCCGCCTGCAGGCGCTCGCGGATGAAGTCGCTGGTCGCGAAGTCGCGGCGCGCGCGCGCCTGGGCGCGCAGCTCGAGCACCAGCTCCATCACCTTGGCCAGCCGTTCATCGCCGCCGGCGGTGCTCGCCAGCTGCGCCCGATCGCCGGGCTGGAAGAGCCCGAGGATCCGACCGAGGCCGGCGAGCACATCGAGGATCGCGGCGCGCGCCGCGCTGTCCTCGGCCTCCTTGTGCGCCTCGTGGGAGAGGATGTGCAGCTGGGCGATCGCCGCCCCGGTGTTGAAGTCATCGTCCATCGCCGCGATGAAGGCGGCACGCGCTTGCGCCGCCCGCTCCGGCAGCGCCCGTTCCAGGAGCGCCGCCAGGCCGGCGGCATCGCAGAGCGTCGCCGGGGCCTCGCAGCGCTCGCCGAGCGCTGCGAGCAGCCGCTGCAGGGCGGTGCGGACGGCGGCGATCGCCGCCGGGGCGAAGTCGACCGGCCGGCGATAGTGCCCGGAGAGCAGCAGGTAGCGGATGGCGGGCGCGCCGTGGGCATCGAGGACCCGCCAGGCCTTGAACTGTTCGGCGAAGGCCGGATCGCGCATCCGCGGATCGCTCTTCGCGATCTTCGAGCCCTGATACTGGACGAGGTTGTGGTGCATCCACACCCGGGCATAGCCGCCGCCATGGGCCTCGCCCTGGGCGATCTCGTTCTCGTGGTGCGGGAACTTGAGCTCCTCGCCGCCAGCGTGGATGTCGAAGTCCGGCCCCAGCGTGTGGTAAGTCATCACGCTGCACTCGATGTGCCAGCCCGGGCGGCCCGGACCCCAGGGGCTGTCCCAGGACGGCTCGCCGGGCCCCGCGCGCTTCCACAGCGCGAAGTCGGCGGGATGCCGCAGGTGCGGGTCGCGCTCGACGCGCGCGCCGGCGACCATCTCCTCGAGGCGGCGACCAGAGAGCTTGCCGTAGCCGGGCTGCTGCTGGACATCGTACACCACCCCGTCCGGCGTCACATACGCCCGGCCGGCCGCGAGCAGATCGGCGATGTAGCGGATCATCTGCGGCACGAAGTCGGTGCAGCGCGGGTGATCGGTGATCGTCGCAACATGCAGGCGGCGCAGCAGGGCGAAGTACTGCTCGCTGTAGCGGCGGGTGATCTCCTGCCACGGCTCGCCGCTTCGCTGGCTGCGCTCGATGATCTTGTCGTCGATGTCCGTGATGTTGTTGACGAAGCGCACATCGTAGCCGCGGACACGCAGCCAGCGCGCGATCGCATCGAAGAGCACCGGCCCCATCAGGTGGCCGATGTGGCAGTCGTCATACACCGTCGGCCCGCAGAGGTAGATGCCGATCTTGCCGGGAGTCAGCGGGTTCAGCGGTTCACTGCGGCGGGTCAGAGTGTTGTAGACCCTGATGGGCATGCGCACAGCTTACCGGACGAGGGCGCCCTCCAAGGCGGAGCCGGCGCGCAGCTCGCGATCTTCGAGCCGCGCGAACCAGCGCTGCGCGAGGCGGTAGAAGAAGACGCTCCAGAGGACGGCGATGCCGCCGCTCCACAGGATGCCGGCGACCCAGGCGGCGGCGGTGTCGCGGCCGATGATCGGCAGCGCGGCCCCGGTGAGCAGCAGGGCGACGAAGAGCAGGCTGGCGAACAGGTTGATCGTGCCGCCATAGCCGGCGACCAGGCGGTTGGGATCTTCGGCGCGGTAGTCGGCATAGCGCGCGCCGAGACCGAGCGCGGAGGCCGCCAGGCCGACGGCCATCGCGGCGATCACTGCGGCCTGGTAGACGATCAGGCGCGCCGGCAGCTCGAGCATCGCGCCGGAGAGCACTGCCAGGGCGACCGAGACCGGGATGCCGACGACGAGCGCGAAGACCAGTTTGCCGACGACGATCCGCGCGCGCGGCCACGGCGCGAGCGCCAGCACCCACAGGCGGCGGCCCTCGAGCGACAGCAGCGGATAGACGAAGCGGCCGGTGAAGGTCGCGAGCGCCATCGCGATCGCCGTCAGGTTGAGCAGGGAGACCGCCGGGCGCCACCAGTCATCGAAGGCGAAGGCCCGCCCGATCCGCGGCAGCATCGCGAGATAGAACGCCAGCAGCCCGAAGAAGACGGTGAACTGCAGGACCTGCGCGGGATCGCGGCGGAAGAGTCGCAGGTCCTTGGCGACCAGCAGCGCGAGATCGGCGGGCAGGAAGGGCAGCGGACGCCAGGGACGGCTGAGGGGGCGCGCGTTCGGCCGCTCCGGCCTGTTGGACAGGGCGTCGAGGGCGCGGCGGAAGCGCCGCACCGCCAGCCACTCCGCCAGCACCAGGATGCCGCCGGCGTTGGCGGCGAGCAGGGCCGCGTACCACCCCCACTCGCGCCAGCGCTCGGCGAGGGCGGCGCTCAGCGCCTGCTGCGCCCACCAGCTCGGCAGCAGCGGATGCTCGACGAAGCGCAGGCGGGCGATGACCTCGCTCATGAAGGTCAGCGGCTCGCGCGTGCGCTCGGCGCCAGTGATCGCCAGCGCGCTGACGACGACGGCGGCGAGCGCGACCGCGATGACGATGCCGCGCAGGCCGCGTCGCAGCAGGGGAATCAGCCGCGCCAGAAGCAGCGCCAGCAGCGTGCCGAGCGCCAGGCAGCAGCCGAGGAAGGCGAGAAAGGCGAGCGCGGCGGCGGGGACGAAGAGCAGCGGCCGCAGCGCCTCGCGAGCGAGCGCGATCAGCAGTGGCACGCCCAGGATCAGCACCGCCCAGCCCGACCACAGGGCGCTGCCCACCGCCGCCTGCCAGAACAGCGCGCGCTCGCTCAGCGGCAAGGCGGCGTGGAAGTGGGCGGAGCGCGTCCGGAACAGGGCGGCCCAGGTCAGCAGGGTGTGGCTGAGCGTCACCAGCGCGCCGAGCGCCAGCAGCAGCAGCGCCAGCAGCGACTCGACGAGGCGCGGCTTGATCGCGGCGTAGGCCTCCTGTCCGAGGAAGCCCAGCAGCGAGAAGAAGAGCCCGCACAGCAGCGCCCAGACCCCGCTGATCACCGCCACCGCCGCCGCCAGCCGCAAGGGCTGCGTGCGCAGCGCTTCGCGGACGGCATGACGCGCGCTGCGCATCCAGCGCCAGCCGATGATCGACGCCTCGCCCATGGCGCGCGAACCTACGCATCGCGGGGGCTCGCGAAAGCGGCGCCTGGCAGGGCTTGGCGGATGCGCGCACGCCGCACGATCTGCCACCATGGCCCTCACTCCCAGCCAGTGCCAGCGCTATGCCCGCCACCTCGCCCTGCCGGAGTTCGGCGTCGCCGCCCAGGAGAAGCTGCTCGCGTCGTCCGTGCTGCTGATCGGGGCCGGCGGCCTCGGCAGCCCCCTGGCGCTGTACCTGGCGGCGGTCGGCATCGGCCGCCTCGGCATCGTCGACTACGATGTGGTCGATGTCTCCAACCTGCAGCGGCAGGTGATCCACCGCACGGCGGATGTCGGCACCCCGAAGGCGCGCTCGGCGGCGCGCGCCATCCGCGACCTCAACCCCGAGGTCCGCGTCGAGATCTACGAAGAGGGCATCAGCAGCGCCAATGCCTTGCAGCTGATCGCGAACTACGATGTCGTGATCGACGGCACCGACAACTTCCCCACCCGCTACCTGGTCAACGACGCCTGCGTCCTGCTCAACAAGGTCAACATCTACGGTTCGATCTACCGCTTCGAGGGACAGGCGACGGTGTTCGACCCTCGCCCGGGCAGCGATGGGGCGCGGCGGGGCCCCTGCTATCGCTGCCTGTATCCGCAGCCGCCGGCTCCCGGCGAGGTGCCGAGCTGCGCGGAAGGCGGGGTCCTCGGCGTGCTGCCCGGAGCCATCGCGATGATCCAAGCGACGGAGGCGATCAAGATCCTCGCCGGCATCGGCCGGCCCCTCGTCGGTCGCCTGCTGCGCTACGATGCGCTGGCGATGCAGTGGCGGGAGCTGAAGATCCGGCGCGACCGCGCCTGCCCGCTGTGCGGCGACCGGCCGACGATCAGCCAGCTGATCGACTATGAGGGATTCTGCGGCATGCGCCGCGGCGAAGACGGCTCGGCCGCGATCGGCGAGCTCTCGCCCGCCGAGTACGAGGCGCTGCGCGCACGCGGCGAGGAGCACCTGCTGCTCGATGTCCGCGAGCCCTTCGAACTCGCGATCTGCCAGATCGAAGGCAATGTCAACATCCCGCTCGGGCAGCTGCCGCAGCGCCTGCACGAGATCGCGGCCTGGAAGCACCGCCTCGTCGTCTGCCAGTGCAAGAGCGGGCGCCGCTCGCTGAAGGCCGCCGAGACCCTGCGCCGCCACGGCTTCACGCGCGTCGTCAACCTCAGCGGCGGCATCCTCGCGTGGGGCGAGCACACGGGCGATCCAGCGATCGGCCCGTACTGAGCCTTGACGGACGACGAAACGACACAGGATGCTTGCCCTCGCCGCGCGGGTGGCGGAATTGGCAGACGCACTAGCTTGAGGTGCTAGCGGAGTAACATCCGTGGGGGTTCGAGTCCCCCCCCGCGCACCATCGATCCGCAGCGCAGAGCTCGGCCGTCAACGGCGGCGCGCCTCAGGCGTTCGCCGCCGCCGCGCGGTAATCCGGAAGCCGCGCGCTCAGCTGCGTGAAGTCGAGGTACTTGTAGATGTCGCGGGCGAAGGGATCGACGCCCTGCGCCATGTAGCTGCGGTACTCCTGCGGCGTCGGAATGCGCCCGAGGATCGAGACGACGGCCGCCAGCTCGGCGCTGCCGAGGTAGACTTTGGCGTCGCGCCCCATGCGGTTGTCGAAGTTGCGCGTCGAGGTGCTGAACACCGTCGCTCCCGGCCGCACCCGCGCCTGGTTGCCCATGCACAGCGAGCAGCCGGGGATCTCGCGGCGCGCCCCGACCTGGCCGAAGAGCGCGTAGTGCCCTTCCTGCATCAGCACCGCCTCGTCCATCCGCGTCGGCGGGCAGATCCAAGTCACCGTCGCCAGGTACTCGGTCTTGGTCTGGCGGTAGACATTGGCCAGCGCCCGGAAGTGCCCGATGTTGGTCATGCAGCTGCCGACGAAGACCTCGTCGATGCGCGCGCCCTGCTCCTCGGACAGCGTGCGGATCTTGTCCGGGTCATTCGGGCAGGCGAGCAGCGGCTCGTCGATCGCCGTCATGTCGATGGTGAAGACGCGGGCATAGCGGCGATCGGCGGCATCGGCGACCGTGCCGACGACCCGCCCGCGGCCGTCGACGACCTCCCGGACGCCGACCAGCTCGAGGCCGGGATCGGCGCGCAGCAGCTGGGGATTGGCCAGCCAGGCCAGCATCTCGTCGCGCCGCCGCTCCAAGGTCGCGCGGCTGCCATAGCCGTCGGCGATCATCGCCTCGATCAACGCGACATTCGAGCGCAGATACTCGGCGACGCTGCGCTCGGAGAGGTTGACGACGCAGGCCGCGGCGCTGCGCTCGGCGCTGGCGTCGGAGAGCTCGAAGGCCTGCTCGGCGGTCAGGTGCTCGAGTCCCTCGATCTCGAGGATGCGGCCGTTGTAGACATTCTTCTTGCCCTTCTTCTCGAGCGTCAGGTCTCCAGACAGCAGGGCGATCCAAGGGATCGCGTTGACGAGATCGCGCAGCGTCACCCCCGGCTGCAGGCGGCCGGTGAAGCGCACCAGCACGCTCTCCGGCATGTCGAGCGGCAGGTAGCCGATCGCCGCGGCGAACGCGACCAGGCCCGAGCCGCCGGGAAAGCTGATGCCGATCGGGAAGCGGGTGTGGCTGTCGGCGCCGGTGCCGACCGTGTCCGGCAGGCACATGCGGTTCAGCCAGCTGTGGATGATGCCGTCGCCGGGGCGCAGCGAGACGCCGTTGCGCTCGACGATGAACTGCGGCAGCCAGCGGTGCATCTTCGCGTCCTTGGCCGTCGGGTAGGCGGCGGTGTGGCAGAAGCTCTGCAGCACGAAGGGCGCGGCGAAGGACAGGCAGGCCAGCTCCTTGAGCTCCTCGGCGGTCATCGGCCCGGTGGTGTCCTGGCTGCCGACCGTCGTCACCTTGGGCTCGCAGCTGACGCCGGGAGCCACCCCACGCACGCCGCAGGCCCGACCGACGATCTTCTGCGCCAGCGTGTAGGCCCGGCCCTCGTCCGCCGGCAGCGTCGGCTTGGCGAAGTGCGGGGGATAGGGAACGCCGAGCCAGTCGCAGGCCTTCCAAGTCAGCGCGCGCCCGATGATCAGGTTGGTGCGCCCGCCCGCCCGAAACTCGTCGCCCATCGTCGGCGCCCGCCAGGAGCCGCGAGCGACGACCGTCCCGTCCTTGAGGATCTCGCCGGTCGCCGTGCGGATGACGATGCGGTCGCCGGTGCTCAGCGAGCTGACATCCGCCGTCCAGGCGATGCCGCCGGCGTCGCGGAAGGTATCGAGGAAGATCGGCGCGATGATGCCGGCGATCAGCACCGCTCCCGTCCGCTTGTTGGGCACGCCGGGAATGTCGACGCCAGCGTACCACATCACCGAGTTGGTCGCGCTCTTGCGGCTCGAGCCCGTGCCGTAGACATCGCCGACGATGATCGGCCTCTCGCCGCGCGCGCGCAGCGCGAGCAGGGCCGGCACCGCTTGGGGATCGCGCGTCTTGTACATGTCGAGGGCGTGCAGCGGGATGTCGGGGCGGGTGACGGCGCTCTGCGCCGGCGACAGGTCGTCGGTGTTGGTCTCGCCCGGGATCTTGTAGACGACGCCGTGGATCTCGGCGGGCAGCGCCGGCCGGCTGGTGAACCACTCGGCGGCGGCCCAGCGCGCGATCACCTGGCGGGCGACGGCGTTGCCCTCGCTCGCCAGCTTGGCGACGACCGCGAAGTTGTCGAAGACGAGGACGAGGCGTGCGAGCTGGTCGGCGGCCAGCTCCGCCAAGGGGCCCTCGAGCTCGCGGACGAGGTACGGCACATTGTAGCCGCCGAGCATCTGCCCGAGGGCGCGGATCGCGTCGGCGCGACTGATCCAGGGACTGGCGACCTCGCCGTGGGCGACCGCGCCCAGCCACTCCGCCTTGATCTTGGCCGCGGGATCGACGCCCGGCGGCACCCGCTCGCACAGCAGGTGGCGCAGCTCCTCGCCCGGGCTGTCCGGGCTCTCGAGCAGCCGACACACCGCGGCGGTCTGCTCCGGATTCAGCGGCAGGGGCGGGATGCCGAGCTTGGCGCGCTCGGCTGCGGCAGCACGGTAGGCCTCGAGCATGCCGTCATCGTGAGGCAGCGCGCCGCAGCGACAAGCCGAGCACGGCCCGCGATGCACGCTAGGCGCGATACTCGATCACCGGGGCCCCGCGATGGTCGGTGGCCGGCGCCCCGGCCGGCGCTGGCGCCGCTTCCCCGCAGTAGCGGCGCACCCACAGATCGTAGGTCGCAATCTGCTCCTCGGCCGGAAGGTCGCCGGGCGCATCCGCGGCGAGCTCCTCGCCGCGCAGCGCCTGCAAGGTCATCGCGACGCTGACCGAGAGGTTGAGCGACTGCGCGAAGCCGCACATCGGCAGCAGGAAGCAGCCATCGGCCAGCGCCCGCGCGCGCTCGCTGATGCCGTGGCCTTCGTTGCCGAAGACCACGGCCAGCGGGGCGCTGGCCAGCTGCGCGCGCAGGGCCTGGGGACCGACCACCGCCTCGGCGGCGAGATCGCTGACGATGATCCGGTAGCCGCGGGCGCGCAGCCAGTCGGCCGCGGCTTCGATGCCCGGCAGCACGCGCAGATCGAGGTAGCGCTCGACGCCCTGGCTGACGCGCTCGCTGACGCGGAAGGCGTTGCGCGCCGTCGTCACCAGCACGCGGTGGATGCCGCAGGCATCGCAGGTGCGCAGGATCGCGGTCGCGTTGTGCGGATCGAAGCAGTCTTCGACGACGACGACGAGGCGCTGCACGCGCCGCGCCAGCACCTGGCGATAGTTGCGCGCGCGCTCGGCGGTGATCCGCGCATCGAGCGGGTGCGGCGGCACCGGACTCGGCAGCGGACGGCGCAGCCGCGCCGGGTTGCCGGGAGCGGCGGCGCGCATCACGAGTCCCGGCGCGGAGCCTCGGCCCCGGGCACCGCTGGCGCGCGGTAGAGGGAGCCATTGAGGTGGCAGGCCGCCAGGGCGCGGACCACCGCGCGATCGAAGCCCGGGTCTTCGAGCAGCTGCTCGATGATGTCGGCCGGATCAGCGCCCGGATCGGCGGCGAGGCGGGCGGTGAAGGCCGCTGCCGCCGCGAGGATCCGCGCCTCGGTATCCAGCTCCTCGCCGGCGGTGCGCAGGGGTCCGCGACCATCGACCCGTTCGTAGGCGCAGCGGATCAAGGGGATCAGGTCGTGCAGCTCGTCGATCGTCGCCAGCGCCCGCTCGGCCGCCGCGGCGTCGCCAGCCAGGCGCGGGAAGTGATGCAAGAGCCCCGCGAAATAGAGGCGGTCCCGGCTCTCCTCAGGCAGGCGCTGCGCGACCGCGACCGCCGCCGCGGCGCGCGCGCAGCGCTCGCCGGCGCCCAGGCAGGCCGCGCGCAGTTCGAGGGTGCGGATCATCGCCGCCACCGTCTGCACGAGCGCGGTGCGCGCTCGCCGCCGCTCGTCGTGGATCGCCTGCATCTGCGCCAGCTGGAGCGAGATCGCCGACACGAGCTCGAGATCGCCGTGGTCGAATGGCGGATCCTGGGCGCCGCGCGACAGGTAGACGACGCCGCGCGTGACGCCGTTGACCGCCAGCGGCACACAGATCACCGAGCGCACCTGCTTGCTCGTCACCGAGCGCTTGTCGGCGAAGCGCGGATCTTCCATCGCGTTGACCGTGTGCACCGCCTTGTTCTCGGCGAAGGTCTTGCGGACGATCGAGCGCGAGATCACCGGCTGGATCCCGCTGGCAGCGACGCGGACAGTCGTCGGCACGAGCTTGCCCGAGGCCTCGTCGCGGCGGAAGACGACGGCGCACTCCGCGGGCAGCTGCTGGATCAGGATCTGCAGGACGCGCGACTCGCGATCAGCGGCCTCGCTCTCGGCGAGCACGCGGCCGGCCTGGTAGAGGATGCGCACGCCCTTGCCGGGATCCTCGGCGCGCGGCAGCGCCTCGTCCTCGGGCTCGGCGACATCGGCGAGGTCGTCGATGCGGAACTCGATCGTGTTGCCGAGCGTCTCGGCGTCCTCGACGTAGCTGATGCTGTCGCTCGACTCGTCCTGCAGGCTGCTGCCGGCTTCGAAGATCAGCTCCGTCGCGCCGATCTTGATGATGTCGCCGTAGCGCAGCAGCTCCTCGTCCTGCAGCCGCTCATCGTTGACGAAGGTGCCGTTCTTGGAGTCGAGATCGCGGACGAACCACATGTCGCCGACCGGGAACACCTCGCAGTGGAAGCGGGAGGCGCTGCGGTCGAGGACCTGGAGGCCGGCCTCGGCGTCCCGGCCGATCGTCAGCGCCGCGCCGCTCAAGCTGCGCTCGCGCCCGCGATATGGCCCGTTCAGAATGCGGATCTTCGCCATCCTCCGCCGAGCATAGCGCGGTTCGCCCGCGCTCCAAGCCGCGTTGCCATCATGCCTCGAGGAGGCGTCCGAGGTGGCGGCAGGCCTCGGGCGGCAGGCTGGTGGCGCGAGTGAAGCGCAGACCGAGGCGCAGCCCCTCTTGGATCACCTGCTGTTCGAGGTAGTCGCTGGACGGCGAGCCGACGGCGAGCCCGAAGACCGCGAAGCGCAGGTCGTCGTCGCGCAGGCGTGCAGGGAGGCGCTCGCGGCGCGCCGCCGCCGCCGTCGCCGCGGCCATCGCCAGCAGATCGAGCTGCGACCACTCCTGCTCCAGGCCCTGGGCGTTCAGCGCGACCTCGACCGCGACCGCGTGCTTCCAGCCGCCGCGCGCATACTGCGCGCCGGCGATCAGCGGGATGCCGGCGTTGGCAGTGTGCTGCGCGAGCAGGAAATCGTCGTTGTAGATCGCCAGGCCGACGCGCCCGGCAGCGAAGGGCCAGCGCTGCAGCAGCGGCGTCCGGCCATCGCAGTACAGGAAGACCTGCGCGATCTGGGAGATGGATGCGACCAGCTCAGCCATCGGTTGCGCCCCGCGCTCGAGATGGCCGAGGATCGCCGGCGGCATCACCAGGCGCAGCCGACGGTAGTCGCGTCCGCCTTCGATCGCGCGCGCCGCGGCCTGGGCCAGCACCTGCCAGGGATTGCCGAGCGCTTCGAAGACCACGGTCAGCTGCGAGCCGCGTAGCGGGTCGTCGATGCCGTCCACCCACAGCCGCCCGCGGCTCCAGGCGCGGGCGACCGCTGGCGGCAGCTGATGGGCGGCGGCGTGGCGCCACGCCAGGCGGCCGGCCTCGCACAGCGCCGCGGCGCCATCGCCTGCTGCGAGGGTCTCGTGCAGCGCCGCGCGCGGCACGCGCACCACCCCGCCCTCCTGGGCGACGGTCAGCAGACCGAGGCGCACCAGGGCGGCCTCGCCCAAGGCATCGACGAGCGACAGCGGCAGCTCGGTCAGCGGGCTGGCAGCGACGAGCTCTTCCATGATCGCGATGGCATCGGCGACCTGCGCCGCGTTCAGCCGATAGGCGGCGCGCAGCCGGGCACTCAGCCAGGCGGCGTCCCAGGACCGGCGCCGGCCGTCGGGTTCCACGATCGCGAGGTGGATCGGCACCTGGCGCTCCCCGCGCGCCCGCCGTTCGCGGCGCGCGCGCTCGCGGGCATCCCGGTAGCGCGCGTAGGCGATCGCGACCTCGTAGTGGCCGCTCTCCTGCAGGACATGGACGACCGCGTCCTGCACCTCCTCGAGCGCGACGCGCTCCCCATCGAGCGTGCGCTCCAGGTGTTCGACGACGACGCCGGCGAGCTCGGCCGACAGGCCGTCGTCGCGCACTCCGGTGGCCGCCAGAGCGCGGGCGATGGCGCGCGCGATGCGTTCGGGATCGAACGGCACTTCGCTGCCGTCGCGCTTGACGACGCGCTGCGGCTTCATGGGCGCTCGGGACGCTGCATCCGCGCCACCTCGGCAGCGAAATCGTCGATGTCCTTGAACTGGCGATACACCGAAGCGAAACGCACATAGGCGACCTGATCGAGGCGGCGCAGCTCCTGCATCACCAGCTCGCCGATGCGCTGCGACGAGACCTCGCGCTCACCGTCGGCGAGCAGCGCCTGGTAGACGCGGTTGGCGGCCGCCTCGAGATCGGCGGTGCTGACCGGTCGCTTCTCGCAGGCAATCAGCATGCCCTGCAGCACCTTGCGGCGCTCGAAGGCCTGGATGCGGCCGTCGCGCTTGATGACGCGGATCTGCTCATCGCCCTCGATGCGCTCGTAGGTCGTGAAACGCCGCCCGCAGGCCTGGCACAGGCGCCGGCGGCGGATCGCCGTCCCATCGTCGGTCGCGCGCGAGTCGAGAACGCGGTCGTCGTCTTGCTGGCAGTAGGGGCAGCGCACGGAGCACCGGGTGGCGCGACCCTAGCAGCGGCGTCCGAGCGACAAGCGCGGCGCGGGCGCCAACACTCGCAAAACAGCGCCCGGCCTCGCGGCCGGGGCTGGTCACGGTCGCGCCGATAAGCCGGGTTCTGTCGTGGACGACCATTTCTCTGGCGGCTCGGGTTGCCCCGAGCCATCGAGCGCCTGACGCCCGACTCGGCGGTGCGGGCCGCACCTCGTCGGACTAAGCTTGCTCCGGGTGGGGTTTGCCGTGCCGCTTCCCTCGCGGGTCGCGCGGTGGGCTCTTACCCCGCCGTTTCACCCTTGCCTGGCCTCGCGGCCTTCGGCGGTCTGCTCTCTGTTGTACTTTCCCTATCCCCCCGTGACGAGAGACGGTCGCATTTGGCGACCACCCTGCCCTGCGGAGCCCGGACTTTCCTCGCACGCCGCGACCTTGCGGGGCGACGCGCGCGGTCGTCTGGCGCGGCAAGCGCATTATCTCGGATCTCGCCGTCTTCCAAGCACGGCCTGCCCGGCCTGGCGCCGAGCGCGGCGCAGCCCCGGCTTGGTGAGCCTCGCCGTCGAATAAGGTGCGGACCATGGACCTCACGATCGGGGCGGCCGCCGGCGCCGCCCTGCTCCTCGTGGCCTGGCTGTGGTGGCGGCAGCGCGCAACGCCGCGCACGGCGCCGCCGGCCGAGGCGGCCGCGGCGCAGCAGGCGCTGGCGGCCGAACGCGCAGCCCTGGCCGGCGAGCGCCAGCAGGCGCTCGAGGAACGGGCGCGGCTCGCTGCGGAGCGCGAGCGCCTGCAGGGAGAGCTCGAGCGGCTGCGCGCCGAGCGCGCGCAGCTGGAGAGCGAGCGCAGCCGGCTGCTCTCCGAAGAGGCGCGGCTGCGCGAGGCCTGGGAGGCCGCGCGCGTCGCCGAGCAGCGCCTCGAGCGGCGCGAGAGCGCGGCGCTGGCGCGCGACGCCGAGCTCGCGGAGCGCGAGCGCGCGCTGATCGCCCGCGAGACCGCCGCCGATCACCGCCTGGCCGCCCTCGATGAGCGCGATGCCGCGCTGCGCCGCCGCGAGCAGGAGGCGGAACGGCGCAGCGAGCAGCTCGCCGAGCGCGAGCGCACGGTCGAGACGCGCCAGCAGCAGCTTGTGGCCGAGCTCGCGCGCATCGCCAGCCTGACGCAAGAGCAGGCGCGCGAGGAGCTGCTCGCCCGCCTCGATCGCGAACTGGCGGCGGAGCAGAGCGCGCGGATCGCCGCCCACGAGCGCCGCGTACAGGAACGGGCCCGCGAGCTGGCGCTCGAGATCGTCACTCGGGCCATCCAGCGCTATGCCGCCGAACACACGGCGGAGACGACCTCGGCGCGCATCGCGCTGCCGAGCGAGGAGTACAAGGGGCGGATCATCGGCAAGGAGGGCCGCAACATCAAGGCCTTCGAGCAGCTCGCCGGCGTCGATGTGCTGATCGACGAAGCGCCCGACGAGATCCAGGTCTCCTGCTTCGATCCGGTGCGCCGCGAGATCGCGGTGCGCGCGCTGAAGCGCCTGATCGACGACGGCCGGATCCAGCCAGCGCGCATCGAGGAGGAACTGGCGCGGGCGCGGACCGAGATCGATCGCGAGATCCAGCGCTACGGCGAGGACGCGGCCTATCGCTGCGAGGTCTCGGGGCTGCACCCGCAGCTGATCCGCCTGCTCGGCAAGCTGCATTTCCGCACCAGCTACGGCCAGAATGTGCTCGCCCATGTGCAGGAAGTCGCCTTCCTCTGCGGGGCGATGGCCGCCGACCTCGGTCTCGATCCGCGGCTGGCGCGGCGCTGCGGGCTGCTGCACGACATCGGCAAGGCGATCGATCACGAGCAGGAAGGCAGCCACCCGCAGCTCGGCTACGAGGCCTTGAAGCGCTACGGCGAATCGGAGATCGTCGCCAACGCCGCGCTCGCCCACCACGAGGGGCAGGAGCCCTTGACCGCCTACACCGTGCTGGCGGCGGCCGCCGACGCGATCAGCGCCGCCCGCCCCGGGGCTCGCCGCGCCAACCTCGAGCAGTATCTGAAGCGCCTGGCCCATCTCGAGGAGATCGCCGTCCGCTATCCCGGAGTGCAGAAGGCCTACGCGATCCAGGCCGGGCGCGAGCTGCGCGTCATCGTCAACCAGCACACGGTCAGCGACGCCGAGCTGCCGAAGCTGGCGCGCGACATCAGCCGCGCGATCGCCGAGCAGGTAGCGTTCCCGGGCGAGATCAAGGTGACGCTGATTCGCGAAAGCCGCCACACGGCGGTCGCGCGCTGATGCTGGTCGATCCGCTCGCCGCATGGTGCGAGGCGGCCTTTCCGCGCACTCTGCTGTGGGACGATGCCGGGGCTCTGCTGGCCGAAGGCGTGGCCTGGGAGGCGACGGCCAACGGCCCGGGGCGCGGGATGCGCTTGGCGCGCGCGCTCGGCCGCCTCGAGGGCGCGCGCGCTGAGCCGCCGGTCGTGATGGGCGCCCTGGCCTTCGAAGATGCCCCGCCGCTGCCCTCGCCGTGGGGCGCCCTGGCGGGCGCCAGGCTGTGGCTGCCAGCGCGTCTGCGCGTCGATCGCCGGGACTGGCAGTGCGAGCAGCGCGAGACCGCGCTCGCCGTCGAGCGCGCGCCGTCGGCGCCCTGGCCGCATCCGCCGGCACGCTTCCGCGACCTCGTGGAAGACGCGGCGCAGCTCGTGCGCGATGGCGTGCTGCGCAAGGTGGTGGTCGCGCGCGCCATCGACCAGCGCCTGCCCGCCAACCACCGCGACGATGTCGCGCTGGCCCGTCTCAAGGCCGCCGTCGGACCCGGAGCCTGCGTCTATGCCCACGACCTGCCGGACGGCGCGCTGTTTCTCGGCGCCACGCCGGAGATCCTGTGCAGCGCACGCGACACCCACGTCGAAACCCATGCCCTCGCCGGCACCTGCGCCGCCACCGACGACGGGGCGGGGGACGAGAGCCGCATCGCGTCGCTGATGGCGAGCACCAAGGAGCGCAAGGAGCACGGCCTGGTCGTCGAGCACCTGCAGGCCGTCCTGCGCGCCCGCTGCCGACCCTTCGCGGTCGAGAGCTGCCCGCATGTCCGCCGCGTCGGCGGCCTGCTGCACCTCGAAACCCGGATCGCCGCCGAGCTGCTGGTCCCCGACTACCTCGACGCGATTGCCGCCCTGCATCCGACGCCCGCCACCTGCGGGCTGCCGGTGGCGCTGGCGGCGTCGTGGATCGCCCGCCACGAGCGTTTCGTGCGCGGGCTCTACTGCGGGGCCCTCGGCTGGCTCGCTCCCCGTGGCTGCCATGCGATCGTCCCGCTGCGCGGCGCCCTGCTCGCTCCCGACCGCTCGCTCGCCCGCCTCTTCGCCGGCTGCGGCATCGTCGAGTCCTCCGATCCCGCCCTCGAGTGGGAGGAGACGGAGCTCAAGCTGCGCGTGATGCGCCAAGCCCTGCGCCTCGCCCATGGCTGAGCAGCTCGCTGCGGACTGGTGCGCCGACATCGCCGCCGCGCTGCGCGCCGGCGGCTGCCGCGCGGTCGTCGGCTGTCCCGGACGGCGCAATGCCCCCCTGCTGATCGCGCTGGCCGAAGCCTTCGTCGAGCGCTGTCACAGCCACTGGGACGAGCGCGGTGCGGCGTTCTACGCCCTCGGGATGGCGCGCGCCTGGGAGGCGCCGGTCGCGGTCTGCACAACCAGCGGCACCGCCGTCGCCAACCTGCTGCCCGCGGTCTGCGAAGCCGCGGCCTGCAGGGCGCCGCTGGTGCTGCTGACCGCGGATCGGCCGCCGGCCGTGCATGGCTGGGCGGCGCCGCAGACGATGCCGCAAACCGGGATCTTCGGGGCCTTCGCCGAGGGCATCGCGCTGCCGGAGCCCACCGCGGAGCGCGCGACGCGCCAGCGCGTGCAGCAGCGCATCGCGCGCGCGGTCGCCGACGCGGCGCGGCCGCTGCACATCAATGTGCCGCTTGGCGAGGCAGCGGCGCCGCCGGCGGCCGCCGACGCCGCGCTGCCCGCGGTCGCCGCGCTCGCGACGATCCGCCGCGGAGAGCCGCCGCCGCGCGGACCCTTCGCCCGCGGCGTCATCGTCGCCGGTCCGCGACGCGCGGTCCCCGTCGACTGGGCGGCGCAGCTCGCCGCCGCGACCGGCTACCCCGTGCTCGCCGACGCGCTCAGCGGCCTGCGCCACCCGGCGGTGCCCGGCCTCGTCGCCTGCCCGGAAGCGCGCTGCCTGCGCCCGCCCGCCGACCCCGACGTCATCGTGCGGCTCGGCCCGCCGCCGCTGGCGCGCTCGAGCTTCGAGTGGCTGGCGCGCCAGGACTGCCCCCAGCTCGTGATCGGCGACGACCGCGACGACTGGCTCGCGTGCGCCACCCACCGCCTCGGCGAGCCGACGCCCGAGCTGCTGACCGCCCTCTGCGAGCGGCTGGGGCGCGCGCCGCCGGAATGGCGCGCGCAATGGCAGACCGCGCCGGTGCGCGTCTCCGGCTGGCATCCGACGGCGGTCGCCGCCCTGGCCTGGCAGGCCACGGCGCACGACCTCGTCTGGGTCGCCAACAGCATGGCGGTGCGCGATCTCGAGCTCGTCGCGACGGTCAGCACGCGGCGCATCCTCTGCCATCGCGGACTCAGCGGCATCGATGGGACTCTGGCGGCGTTCTGCGGGGCCAGCCGCGCGCACGATGGGCGCGGCCTGTGCCTGCTCGGCGACCTCGCGGCCCTGCACGATCTCAACTCCCTGGCGCTCGCTGCCGAGCTGCGCGCCACCATCGTCGTCATCAACGACGGTGGCGGCGGCATCTTCGACCGTTTTCCGCTCGCCCAATCCCGGCACCATCGACGGATGGTGCGCACGGAGCATCGGTGGCAGTTCGCCGGCGCCGCGGCGCAGTTCGGCCTCGCATACGCAGCCTGCCGCCGTCCTGAGGAGCTGCTGGCGGCGCTTGCCGCCGACTCGGCTGGGAGCCGGCTGATCGAGTGCGATGTCCGCGGCTCCCCGGCGATCGCCGCCCGCCAGGCGGCGCTCGCCAGCGCCCTTCAGGACGGCGCGTGATCCGGCGGCTCGTCCGTCCAGTCATCGTCATCGCAGATGCGGAAGCGCTCGCGCGGCAGCGAGCGCGGCCAAGCAGCCGGCGGCGGCACCAAGGCCGCGCCTGCTTCTGGCAAGGCCGTGCCCTCCGGCAACTGGCTGCGCTGCACGAGGATGGGCGGCGAGGTCAGCACGCAGATCAGGCCGCCAGCAGGCAGGACGGCGGGGGCCGCCGGATCCGTCCACACCCACAGCGGATGCGCGGTGCCGCAGGCGAGATCGAGCGCGACCGTTCCGCGCGACCACTCCATACGCCGCTCGCGACGCCAGCGCCACAGCATCAGCGACTCGGCGACCGGCATCCGAGGCACCTCGCGCATGCCGGCGATCTGCGCCCGGTGCTGGCGCCGCCAGCTCGCGCAGACCCGCGCGCGATCCCAGGCGCCGGGCGCGGCCTGCCCGCGCTCATCGGTCGGCACATCTTCGACATCCAACGCCCGCGCCGCCGGCCAGGCCGCCAGCACGCGCTCGAGCCATGCGAACACCTCGAGGGCGCGCCAGTGCGGGCCGAGCAGCGGCAGCTCGATCGCCACCGCCAAGGGCCGCCAGCCCGCATACTGGCGGGGAGGATGCAGGCGATCCTCTTCCAAGGGCGGCGTCCCGACATCGAGGACCGCGCGCGCGCCGGTGCGCGGCTCCTCCCAGCTCCCGCTCCAGTAGCTCTCCGTCACCCGCTGGAAGGCGGCGCCGAGCCGCTCGAGGCCCGCGACGAGCTCGGCTAGCGTTGGCGCAGTCGTCTGCTCGGCGATGAAGAGCTCAAAGCGCTGGCTCATGCGGATGGCAGGGCATGCACATGGACATTGAAGACCTGCAGCAGATTGAGGTGCGGTATCCGGGCTCGTACCGCGGCGAGATCGCACCACGCCCAGGCGCGATGCTCGCGCGACAGGCGCACCCGCTGCTGCGCCGTGTATGCCGGATAATAGACGACTTCTTTCAGGCGCCCATCGCCGAGGCGGTAGCTGATGGCCAGCGGTGCGCCCGCGATGGCCACCAGCCCGATGCCGGTCTCCTCGGCGCACTCGCGCAGGGCCGCCGCCCAGGCGTCCTCGCCTGCTTCGCAATGACCCTTGGGGAAGCCCCACTCGCCGCGCTGGCGATGGCAGAGCAAGAGCCAGCGCCATGGCCGAGCTGCGGTGCGCAAGAACAGGCCAGCAGCACGGACGCGGGTCGCAGGCATGAGCCTGGTCTATGCTGCCAGCCCGGGTCACAATCGGAAACTCGGCAGTTCCGCCCTCTCCTGGCATGCCGCATGCTTAGTGTTCAATACCCGAGGAGCGTGTTGAGGTCTGCAACGCCATGATCACCTTCATCGGCATCATCTTCGGGCTGATCTGCGTGTTCACCGGCTACATCCTGCACCATGGATCGATGATGGTGTTTGTCGCCGCGTGGACCGAGTTCATCGTGATCATCGGCGGCGCGGTCGGCATCTTCATCGCTGCCAACGGGATGACGGTGGTCAAGCGGACGATCGGCGAGATCCTCGGCCTGCTCAAGCCGAACCCCTTCGAAAGCAAAGAGGAGTACATGAAGCTCCTGGTCATGATGTATCAGCTGTTCAGCGTCGCGCGCCGCGACGGTTTGCTCGGGCTCGAATCGCACATGGAGGACCCGCACAAGTCGCCGATCATCAGCAAGAACCACACCTTTCTCCATCATCATCACTGCGCCGCCTTCTTCTGCGACACGATGAAGGTCGTGATCTCCGGCGGCGTGTCGCCGCATGATCTCGCTGAGATGATGGAGATCGACATCGAGGCGGCGAAGAACGAAGCGCACGTCATTCCCGAGGCGGTCTCGAACGCCGCCGACGCCATGCCGGCGGTCGGCATCGTCGCCTGCGTGCTCGGCGTCATCGTCGTCATGGGGCAGATCGGAGGCGAGCCGGCGGCGATCGGCAAGGCGATCGCCGTCGCGCTGGTCGGCACCTTCCTCGGCATCCTCGTCAGCTACCTCATCGTCGGTCCGATCGCGCGCGCGATCGCGGCCCGCCACCGCACCGAAGAAAACTATCTGCAGTGCATGAAGCACGCCTTGTTCAGCTTCGCGCGCGGAGAGAGTCCGATCACCTGCGTCGAGTTCGCGCGCCGGCAGATCGAGCCATCGATACGCCCGGGATTCAGCGAAATGGAGAAGGCTTTGAAGGCGGCGAAGAGCGGGTGAGCGATGGCCGAGGACAAGAAGCAGCCGATCATCATCAAGAAGAAGAAGGGTGGCCATGGCGGGCACCACGGGGGTGCTTGGAAGATCGCCTATGCGGACTTCGTCACCGCGATGATGGCGTTCTTCCTCGTCATGTGGATCATCGGCATGGATATCAAGACCAAGCAAGGCATCGCCTCGTACTTCCAGAACCTCAGCGCGCGCGCGACGCATAACCCGGCCAGCCCCTTCATCGTCAATCTGCAGGGCGCTCCGCCCGTACGACCGCAGCCGGAACCAGTCAAGCCGCGCGACAGCAACCTCGACAAGCAGGCGGCCAAGATGATCGCTCAGCAGATCGAGAGCATGATCGCAGCCAGCCCGCAGCTCGAACGACTGCGCGGCAATGTCTCGGTCGAGATCGGCGACAGAGAGATGCGGATCGAGCTCGCGGATAGCGTGTCGGAAACCTTGTTCATCGCCGGCGGCACCCAGCTGCGCCCCGAGGCGCGCCGCCTGATCGAGGGCGTCGCCGTCATCCTGCAGCGTTACCGCAGCAAGTTCGTCATCGAAGGGCACAGCGAAGCGCGCGGTGCCAGCGGCGGCACGGGACAGAACCTCTGGGAGCTGTCGACTGGCCGAGCGGTCAGCGTCCGCGGAGCGCTCGCCGCCGCCGGCATCAGCGATGAACGGATCCTCGAAGTCAAGGGCCTGGGCGACACGCGGCTCAAACGCCGCGACGATCCCTTGAGCCCGGCCAACCGCCGCGTCTCGATCGTCGCCCCCTACGATATTCCGGAGTAAGCCGCTGTGATCAGGGCGCCATCGCAGTGCTTGCACGGGATGCACGGCGAATAAGAAGATGGGTAGTGGGTGTGCTCGGAGCAAAGCTCGCACGCAGCCAGCGTCCTTGGCCGCGCGCACGAGGGGTGATGCCTCTGCTCCTCGGGTGGGGACTCAGCCTGTTCAGCAGTGTCGCGCCGGCAGCGCAAGCGACGGCACTCTCGAATAGCGTCACGGAACCGACCTGGATCGAAGTGACCTTGCAGGATGGCCGTGTATTGCGTGGGCTCTACCAGCCAGCGACGCGCCAGCTGACGATCCAGTACCAGAATGCCTCGCTGTCTATCGCGATCGATGATCGACAGGTCAGCTTCTGGCGCCCCCTCCCACCGACGATCGCCGGGCTTGAGAGCGAGGCGTCGCGGGCACCGAGCAGGGAGGGTGGGGCGCGCGGCATCCGCCCGGCGACCGATCGCGAGCTCCTCGGCGACCAACCGGAACGCAACGAGCATTGGATCGTCTTCGATCTGGTCATCTCGAACCTCGATGATTATAATGATTCTCCGACGCTCGCGGTGCAACTAGCGCCGCCCGAGTGGCCCAGCGCCCCGAATCAGCTCTTCTACTGGAAGCTCGACGATCAGCAAGTGACGGTCACGGACACCTTCGTCAGCTGGAGCGAACTGTCTACTCGTGCATATGATCTGGGTTGGTTCCCCACCAGCCGGCAGAGGCTGATCGCTGCCTACAGTGCGGGCAGCATCGGGGTCGCCAGTACGACGCGCACGATCACGGTTCCGAAAACCTTCGTCCTGCGGATGATCGGCCTGTACGCTCACAACCAGGTGTATCCCCTGGGCTGCCATACGCCCTTGCCCATACCTCGCCTGCCCGAGATCGTCCGCACCGCGCTGATCACCCAAGGGAACTTGCACCACATCGTCGATCGGGCCTTCTTGCCAGAGATCTTCCATAAGCCTCACTCGATCGTTTCCGTAAGGAAACCCCAGGCCAACCAGCCGGCCGCCGACCTCGTACCGGACTGGCCGAGAGCACGCACGAACTTTCAACTCGCCGCGCGAACCTTCTTGGAACGCCTGCGACACCTGCGCGAAACGATCGAGATGCTGCAGGAGAATCAGCAACGCATCGCGCAGTTGACGCGCGAGCTTGAGCGCACGGCACGCTATGAGGGGTTCTTGCAGCACCCCGCGGCGCGCGGTGCCGAAGCCCAGGAACAAGCAAATGCTGGCGGCTATGTCGGCGTTCTCGAAACCAACCCCGCCTACCGCAGAAAGCTCGATTCCCTGCGGGCCTGCTCTCGACGCCAGGAAGCTTTGCAGAACTCGATCGCCGAGAAACGTGGCAAGCTGCTCGACAGTATGGTCGATCTCTGGGATGCCAACACGCGCCTGCTGCTCTCCTTCCTCGTCACGCTCGAGCAGCAGGTACCACCGGACCGCCGCCGGCAGAGCGTTCCTTGCCTCCACACCTCGGACTAGCTGCTTGCAACCCCAGAGCTGATCTGGCGAATGCCAGACCGCTTCGCTGGTTCACGCCGTGGGCTGAGCTCTCTCGGATTCCAAAACCAGGAAGTCGGGCAGATGTTCTTCCTGTCCAAGTATTCTTTGAGCACAATATCGGACCCTGAAACAAAAGGAAGAAAGTGGCAACCGATGAGCAAGTGCCGTTATTGCGGCTCGACCAGCTATGGCAACGGCTGTCTACACAGTCCCCACCGCAAGCATGAGCATGTCGGCGACGCGCGCGCGTGCGAGTTCTGCGGTTCGACGACATATGGCAGCGGCTGTCTATACAGTCCCACTGGCAAACACCGTCACGGCCATGGCCAGGGCAAGTGCGTGTGGTGCGGCTCCACCACCACGGGCAGCGGATGCTTGTATAGCCCAACGAAACGGCACGAGCAGTAGCGGTGCATGCGTGTCACCGTCACAGAGGTTGACGCTGCAGGGATGTATCCGAAAGCGTCTTGGCAGA
>JANWWU010000069.1 GCA_025055595.1 Planctomycetota bacterium
GCGGCCGCTGCCGCCCTCCTGTCGGCGGCGGGCGGCGCGGGCGCGCGCGCGGCAGCGGCCGGCGGGGCCGGCCCGACATCGTGCACGCCCGCCGGCACCCCGCCGCCCGGCCCCGCGGCGCCGGCCTCGCCGACCCAGCCGAGGATCTCGCCGACCTTGCAGACGCTGCCGGGCCGCGCGCAGACCTCGAGCAGCACGCCGTCGGCCGGGCTAGCGACGGTCAGCAGCGACTTCTCGGTCTGCACCTCGAGGATCTCCTGCTCGGCCTTCACCGTGCTGCCGGGAGGCACCAGCCAGGCGACGATCGTCGCCTCGGCCGCCGCCTCGCCAAGCTGGGGCATGCGGATCGCGACGCGCATCAGAAGCTCGCCAGTTCCAGCGCCGCCTGCACGATCGCCCGCTCATCGGGCAAGTAGGCGGCGAACAGATCGGGATGGAAGGGGACGGGGGTATCGCGCGCCGACAGCCGCTGCGGCGGGGCATCGAGCCAGGCGAAGCCGCGCTCGCAGCAGAGCGCGAGCACCTCGGCGGCGACGCCGCCGTAGGGGAAGCCCTCGTGGACGATCAGCACGCGGCCGGTGTGCGCGAGAGACGCGAGAATGCTCTCGGCATCGAGCGGCTTCAAGCAGCGCAGATCGAGGACCTCGGCCGCGATGCCGTGCGCGCTCTCGAGCTCGGCCGCCGCCGCCAGCGCCCGGTGCACCATCCCGCTCCAGCTGATGATCGTCAGGTCCTCGCCGCGGCGGCGCAGCGCCGCCCGCCCGAGTCCCAGGTGCTCGGCGGTCGCCGGATCGAAGTCGGACTCGAGGTGATAGTAGAGGTACTTGTGCTCGAGGACGCAGACCGGATCGCGGCAGGCGACGGCGTCCTTGAGCATGAAGTAGGCGTCGGCGACGGTCGCGGGAGCGACGACGACGAGGCCCGGATGGTGGGTCAGCCAGCCCTCGGGCATCTGGCAGTGGAAGGGGCCGCCGCCCGGGGTGCCGCCGACCGGCAGCCGGATGACGAGCGGGCAGGAGCGACCGGTGCGCCAGTAGGTCGTCGCGGCATGGTTGACCAGCTGATTGAAGGCGATGCTCGCGAAGTCGGCGAACTGGTACTCGATGATCGGGCGCGCGCCCTCCATCGCCGCGCCGATCGCCAGCCCGGCCATCGCGTCCTCGACGATCGGGCTGTTGAGCACGCGTCCGGGGAAGCGTTCGGAGAGCCCCTTGGTCGCCTTGAAGGCCCCGCCGAAGGGGCCGGCGATGTCCTGGCCGTAGAAGAAAGCGCGCGGCTCCTCCGCCAGGATCTCGCCGAGCGCTAGCCGGATCGCCTCGAGGTACTTCATCGCCGCCACCGCAGATTGAGCAGATCGCTCTCGCTGTACACCCGCCACTCGTCGGTCGCCGCGTCGGCTGCCGGTTCGCTGCGCGCCTGCTGCAGCGCGGCCTCGACCTCGGCGCGGCACTGCGCGCGCGTCCGCTCGGCCTCCTCGGCGCTGAGCACGCCTTCCCTGATCAGCGTCCGCTCGAAGAGCGGCAGGCAGTCGCCGTAGCGGCTGCGCAGCTCGGCGGGCACATAGCTCGCATCGTCGTGCGTGCCGTGCCCGGCCAGGCGCAAGAGGTCGGCGACCACCATCTGCGGCCCGCTGCCGCGGCGCGCGGCCGCGAAGGCCGCCTGGCAGGCGCGCAGGCAGTCGTCGGCGTCGGTGCCGTCGCAGCGCTGGGCGGCGAAGCCGTAGCCCGCGGCGCGCTCGGCGAGATCGCGGCAGGCGTAGCTGCGCTCGCGCGGCGTCGAATAGGCATAGCAGTTGTCGGCGACGAGCAGCACGACCGGCAAGCGTTCGACCCCGATCACGACCAGCGCCTCGTGCAGGGCGCCGGTGTTCATGCCGCCCTCGCCGATCGCGATCGCGCCGACCGTGTCGCCGAGGCGCCCGCCGAGGCGGCGCGCCAGCAGGACCCCGGCGACCGGCGCCGCCATCGCCCCGAGATGGCTGATGAAGGGCAGGATGCCGCGGCTCCAGTCGCCGCGGTGGATATTGCCGTCGCGGCCGCGCATCCACCCGGTGCGGCGCCCGAGCACGACGCGCATGACATCGAGCGGCGTCTCGCCGAAGGCCAGGCGCGCCGCCTGATCGCGGATCGCCGGGGCGAAGACATCGCCCGGACGCAGGCAGAGCCCGGCGGCGCCGCTGAAGGCCTCCTGGCCGCGGCCGAGGAAGGCGCTGCCGGCGATCTCGCCCTGCGCCTTGAGCGCCGCCACCCGGTCGTCGCAGGCGCGAGCCAGCACCATGACGCGGTAGAGACGCCGCCGCAGCTCGGGATCGCTCATCCGCGTCCCCAGACGACATAGGCCGCGCCCCAGGCATAGCCGCCGCCGAAGGCGACCAGCAGGACTCGGCTGCCGGCGCGCAGCCGGCCCTCGGCCTCGGCATCGGCCAGCGCGAGCGGGATGGTGGCCGCGGTCGTGTTGCCATAGCGTTCGAGGTTGACGACGACCTTGCTCATCGGCACCCCGAGGCGCTCGGCCATCGGCTCGATGATCCGCAGGTTCGCCTGGTGCGGAACCACGAGGTCGAGGTCGGCGGCGCTCAGGCCTTCCTGTCGCAGGATCGACTGGGCGGCCTCGCTCATCCGTCGCACCGCGTGGGCGAACACCGTCCGCCCCTGCTGCTTCAGGCAGTGGTCGCGGCGGGCCAGGGCCTCGGCGGTCTTCGGCATCGCCGAGCCGCTCAGCGGCACGCAGAGATCGGCGCCGCCGCTGCCATCGCTCCACAGCTGGCAGCTGCGCACACCCGGGCCATCGGGCGGCCCGGCCTCGACCAGCACCGCCCCACAGCCATCGCCGAACAGCACGCAGGTCGCGCGATCATCCCAGTCGACGATGCTGCTCATGATGTCGCCGCCGATGATCAGGACGCGCCGCGCGCGCCCGCTCTCGATCCACGCCGTCGCGCAGGCCAGGGCGGCGACGAAGCCATTGCAGGCATTCGCCAGGTCGAAGCCCCAGGCGCGGCAGGCGCCGAGCTGATGCTGCACGAGGTTGGCGGTCGCCGGCATCACCATGTCGGGGGTGATCGTCGCGACGATGATGCCATCGAGGTCTTGGGCCGCGACCCCCGCGCGCTGCAGGCAGCGCTGGGCCGCCGGCACCGCCAGCCGGCTGAGCCCGGTGCCGGGCTCGCAGATGCGCCGCTCGCGGATGCCGGTGCGGGCGACAATCCAGGCATCGCTGGTCGCGACGCGGGCCGCCAGATCGTCATTGGTCAACCGTCGCTCGGGCACCGCGGTGCCGATCGCGACCAGCTGCGCGCGCGCGCTGGGCATGCATCGGCAGCCTAGATGCTTCCGGCGCCTCGCAATACAACGATCAGCGCGCCGCGTTGCGCGCGGTCGGCGTTGCGCAAGCTGCGCGCATGCGCCTCGGCTGCGCGGTCGCCCTGGCGACGCTGCTGGTCGCGCTGCTGCTCGCCTGGTGGTTCGCCCCCCAGCTTGTGTGCTGGACCGCCAACCTCACGCTGCTGCCGCGCGCGCTCCACGACCAGGCCGCCGTGCTCGCGCTCTCTCCCCGCCTCGATGAAGCCCCGGCGGCGCCGCTGCGTTGCCTCGTCTCGCCGCGCCGGGGCCGGAGCATCGCCAGCGAGGCCAGCGGCTGGTGGCTGCCGCCCGGCGTGATCCGCGCCGGCCTCGGGGCCCACGGCACGCTGCGCGGGGCCGGCAGCGTCTCCGTGCCCTGGCAGCTCGTCATCCAGGAGGTCCCCGCCCCGCGCCTCGAGGTCGCGCTCAGCCCGGAACAGGCGAACGCCCTGCTCGCCAGTTTGCCGCCGCTGCGCGTCGCCGGCCTCACGATCGCCCCGCGCCTGCAGATGCTGGAAGTCGCGACCCTGCCCGACCAGGACGGCAAGCGGCGCTTCCGCATCGAAGCCGCGGGGGCCCTGCGCCCCGCGCTGCCCTTCAGCGCGGTCGAGATCCCCGTCACGCGCTGCGTCGCCGAGCTCAGCGTGCGCTGGCAGCCCGCCAGCGAGGGCTGGCAGGCGCAGGCCGAGCTGACGCTGTACGAGCTGGCCGGCGTCTTCCCGCCGCTGCCGGGGCTGCCGGCGGCGACCTGGCGGCAGTCGCTGGAGCGGTTGGCCAACGAGCAGCTGGCGGCCGCGCTCGAACGACGCCGCCTGCCGAGCTGGTTCCCGACGGATCTGCACATCGCCGCCGTCGTCCGCTGAACGGCTTCCGCCGCGCGCGGCCGCCGCATCCTGCGCGCATGGATCGCGACCTCGCGCGGCGGCTCGCCGCCGCCTACGGCACCCCGCTCTATGTCTACGACCTCGATGTCGTCCGCGCGCGCTGCCGCGCCCTGCGCGCGGCGATCGCCTACCGCCCCTTCCAGCCGCTCTACGCGGTCAAGGCCAATCCCTGCCCGGCGGTGGTGCGGACGATCATCGACGAGGGCTTCGGGATCGATGCCGTGAGCCCCGGCGAGGTGCGGCTGGCGCTGCGCCTCGGCCTTTCGCCTGCGCGCGTGCTCTACACCGAGAACAGCATGAGCGACGCTGAGCAGGCCGAGGCCTTGGCCGCCGGGGTCCTGATCACCGCCGGTTCGCTCGATCGCCTGGAGCGCCTGGCCGCGGCCGGCGCGCAGGCGGTCGCCGTCCGCTTCAACCCCGATGTCGGCGCCGGCGCGCACCCGAAGATCTGCACCGCCGGACCGCTGACCAAGTTCGGCATTCCCCAGGCCGAGCTGCCGCGCGTGCTCGAGATCAGCCGCCGCCGCGGCCTGCGGGTGGTCGGCGCGCACATGCACATCGGCAGCGGCTTCCTCGAATCGGCGGCCTTCGCCGCCGCCTGCCGCGTGATCTTCGCGCTCGCCCGCCAGCTGCCCGACCTCGCCTTCGTCGACTGCGGCGGCGGCCTCGGCATCCCCTACCGGCCGGGGGAGGAGCCGATGGACCTCGCCGCCTTCGGCGCCCAGCTCAGCGCCGACGCCGAGGCGTTCAGCGCGGCCTACGGACAGCGCATCGAGCTGCGCCTCGAGCCCGGCCGCTTCCTCGTCGCCGAGGCCGGCACCCTGCTGACGACGGTGACGAGCGTCAAGCGCACGCCCTGGGGCCGCACCTTCGTCGGCTGCGACACCGGCTTCAACCATTTGGTGCGCGTCGCGATGTACGATGCCTACCACCGCATCGAGAATCTCAGCCGCCCCGAGGCCGAGCCGGCCGCCGTCGACATCGTCGGCAACATCTGCGAGAGCGGCGATGTCTTCGCTCGGGAGCGCCTCCTGCCGATGCCCGAGGTTGGCGACCTGCTCGCCATCCGCGACGCCGGCGCCTACGGCTTCGCGATGGCCAGCCACTACAACCTGCGCCCGCTCCCCGCCGAGGTCGTCATCGACGGCGGCCAGCCACGGCTCGCCCGCCCGCGCCAGACCCTCGACGAGCTGCTTGCTGGCTGGCGCTGGTGAGCGGCTCCGCACGAATAGGAATGCTATACCCTGCATGCGGCTCGGGCTCGTCGTCCTGATCGGTCTGGCATCGATGAGCGGGACCGTCGTGGCGATCGAACAGCCAGCCCGGGCCGTCCAGCCGGTGCAGAGCGCGACGCCGTCATCATCGGTTGCCAGCGCCTCGGCACGGGGAAAGGCGGCGGACAGCTCTTCCACCCAGGAGGGCTGGCGATGGTAGGGATCGATTTCCGCATCGCGCATGCTGAGTTGGTGGAGCATGAGCAGCACAGTGAGCGGAACCCCGGTAGGCCCCTATACCATTGAACGTCGCGTCGAGTTCGATGTCGAACCGACGGTGGTCGACGGCATAGCGATGTCGGCCTCCCTCAGCAATCTCGCGGGCGGTCTCCAACGATTTGGCACGGAGCTCGATGATCGCGGCCGGCGACAGCGGGAATGGCTCGGCCATGTCATCGGTTGGTGGCCTGACAGCAGCGTGGGATTGCGCGTGCTGGTCGAGCACAGCACGCTGGAAGGGACGGCGAGTTGGACAACCAATGCTGGCGTCACGCAGCAGCACCTGCTGACGACCGAGTGGTTGCGTAAAGCGATCCAACTTGTCTCGCGCGGCGAGGAAACGGCAGGCTTGTATGGAGGAATTGCTTGGGAGCGCATCCAAGTCCCTTATGCGATCGGTTTCGGTTATGATTCATACGTTTACTATGCCGAAGTCGTGCCTGATGGTCGGATGCTGGCCGGCACGGCTCATCTGGGATTCGACTCCCGCCTGGGCCTGGAAACGCGACCCCGCACCTTCGCCGGACTCGTCGGTGGGTTCGAACTCGGGGTCGGCATCATCACCTACAGGCTGCCGAGCCACACCGTGCAACGAGCCAGGCAGGCGATCGGTCGCAAGTACAAGGATGAGGGGTGGGGCAGCTTCTACAGCGTCGACGCCTCCCTCGGATTCGCCGCGCAACGGATGATCGGAACCTTCGCTGGCCGAGTCGCCATCGGCGCCCGTTTCCGCTTCGTCTGGGGCGGAACCGGCCCCGTCGCTCATGAGACCGAACGGGAGCGCGCCCACATCATGTTGCTCGGTTACGAATGGTCGCACACGTTTGGGGGAGTGTTCGTCGAGGCGGGATTGTCATTCTAACTTCTCTGGCCGCGCTTGCGCGCGCGCGCACGCTCGCAGTGTGCCGCCATGCGCATCGTCGTCGTCGGCGCCGGTGCCGTCGGCCAGTTCTACGGCGCGCAGCTGATCCTCGCCGGCCACGCGCTGCGCTTCGTCGCCCGACGCGACCTGGAGCGGCTGCGGACCAGCGGTCTGCGCGTCGTGCAGAGCCCGACCCCGCAGGTGGCGAGCACCCTGCGTGCGGCCGAGCTGCGCATCGCGCCCGCCGACTTTCTCGCCACCGACGATCCCGCCGCCGCCGCTGCCGGCGGCGCCGACTGGTGCCTGCTCGCCACCAAGGCCGGAGCCTTGCCCGAGGCCGAGCGCCTCTGCGGCCCGGCGGTGGCCGCCGGCGCCCGCCTCGCCACCCTGATCAACGGCCTCGGAGTCGAAGAGCAGCTCAGCCGCTGGTGCCCGCCGGAGCGGCTCTTCGGCGTCCTCTGTTTCGTCTGCATCAACCGCGACGACGACGGCACGGTGCGCCACCTCGCGCACGGACGGGTCGGCGTCGGACACTGGCGCGACGAGGCGGCGGCGCGCCGCGAGCTCGCGGCGCTGTGGCGCTCGGCCGGCATCGAGGCCAGCGAGCCGTCCTGCCTGCGCGAGGCGCGTTGGCGCAAGCTCGCGTGGAATGTCCCGTTCAATGGCCTCAGCGTCGCCGGCGGGCTACCCGGACGCGGCACGCAGGCGATCCTCGCCGATCCCGCCCTGCGCGCGCGCGCCGAGCGCCTGATGCGCGAGGTGATCCGCATCGGCAACGCCGACCTCGCTGCCCACGGTCACGCCGCGCGGATCGACGAGGAGGCGTGGGTCGCCGAGCAGTTCCGCCTCACCGAAGAGATGGGCGATTACCTGACCAGCACCCTGCTCGACCTGCGCGCCGGGCGGCCGCTCGAGCTCGAAACCCTGTTCCTCGAGCCCTGGCGGCGCGCCCAGCGCCTCGGCTGCGCCGCCACCGAACTCGCGTGCCTGATCACTGAGCTTCCCGCCCTGCCGCCCGCGCGCGGCGGCGGTGCTTAGCGGAGCATGACCGCCTTGCTCTGCGGATAGCGCACCCAGCCGGCAGAGCGGGCGACAGCAGCGCGAGAGTGGCTGTTCTCACAGTGGATTCACAGTTAAAGACCTAGCGAATCGCGCTCTACAGCCTTCCAAATTTGGCCCCGGCGTCGACTTCAACCAACCGCCGTCTCACACAAAAAGCATCTTGCCCCGAACGGAGGCTTGCTAGGAGTGTGTTATTGTGCATAAATGTGCTGTCTTTGGAAATATTCGTCATGAACGCCCTGATCAAAACCAAGTCTGGACCGCGAGAAATAACGGCAGAAAAGATTCAAGAGCTTCTTGCAGCTGGAAAAATCCTTGAAAGCCAAGCGATCTTCTCGCTCGACAACGGACGGAGCTGGATCTCAGTCGGATCGGCACTGGACCAACTCCGCAAAGCGGACGAACCAAATCTGGATGACATCGCAACAAACACTTCGTCGGAAGAAGTCATGCTCCCCCGGCCGCAGCATCCAAACCTTCCGCCGTTCCACAAAAGAAACGCGCTTTTAAGCCACCGGCTTATGCCAATAAGAGAGGTGGAAGAAGAGTCTGCGGACTTTGAAGGCCTGCCTCTCGGACTGGATGAAGTCTTCTTGTATCGCAGCGAGGCCAATCTGTTCTTTGCCAGCAATCACATGTACATAAATGTGTTTGCCAAAGATCCTCTTGTTCATCGTTGGAGCAAATGAAGAATGATCGGTGCAACCGAAATCCGAATTTCCCTTCCCTTCAATTTCAATAACCAGAGCTAGGCTCACGACAACATGCATCAGCAATCACACTTTGCGCTTCGAGCGCGCATATTGCGTTCGCTGTTCGTCGCTTGGACCCTTTCATGGCCGCTGTTCGTGGCCACCGCAGGAGTAGGAGCGGCGTTCTTCCTGAGCGGATGCGCCCAGCAGGAGCGCTCGAAGGGCTTCAACGAAGCCGACTGATCCTCCTGCGTTTTACTTCTTGCAAGCTCGCAAGAGGCCCGTGCGATGCGCACCGAGGGGGAGGTTGAGGTTCGTCCCCTCGCCCTCAGCTGTGAGTGGGAGTGTGGGCGGCGGAGGGCGAGGCGCAGGCGGGCGAGAACCCGCGCCAGGGAAACGAGTGCCCGTGCAGCGGCAATGCGATCAAGTGCCGCGCAGCGGCGATACGATCTCCAGGAGGAGGAAATGCCGGAAGGCTGTCTGTGCCGAGCACGTTGCTTGCGTCGCCTGCTCCAAGGATTCCTGGTCCTGCTGCTGGCGCAGGCGGCAGCGGGTGAATCCCTCACGATCAAGATCCCGCTCGTCTATTGGCGCAAGCCTGACGAATCCGGGAAGTTCGATGCGTATGTCTTCGGCATGCGTACGGCGGCCCGGGAAGCGATGGAACGACAAGCACTCACGGGCGCTCGCATCGAGATTGTGCCGATGGATGAACGGGGCGAAGCGACGGTATCGCACAGCATCGCCCAACAGATCGCCGGCGACCCGCTGGTCGCATGCGTCGTCGGCTTCAGCAACACCAAGCGCGCGTCGCAAGCGATCGAGCCCGTCAGCCTCGCTGGCATCCCGATCCTCTCCTCCGCGGGTGGGGCGGCGGTGTTTGCCGCTGACAAGGGGGGGTGCTTCTTCACCACCAACTTCGGTATCGCCGGCGAAATCGCCTATTTCGCCCGCTTTGTGCAGCGCCGTGGCTATGCCGACCACCTCGCCATCATCGCCGAGCGCGATGTCTACAGCGAAGAATACTGCGAGCGCGTCGCGCAGATCCTGCCCGCGCGCGGCATCTTGCGCCTCGTTGTCAGAAAGGTATGGAATGAGCAACATGCCGCGGCGCTGCGCGACTTCCTCAAGGATCGCGTTGGCCCCACCACCGTATGCATCCTGTCGCTCGGCTCCGACCATAATGGACGGGCGGCGGCGGCGCTGCGCGCGCAGGGCGTCGCCAACGACCTGTGGCTGGCGCGCGGCGCCCTGGTCGGCCATGAATTCTACAAGAACGGCGGCGCCGGCATCGAGGGCGTCTACGAACTCTCCGAACTGCTGACCGGCATCGCCGACGAAGGGTTACAAGAGTTCCAGCTGCGCCATGCCGATTGGTTCGAGCAAGGGAGCAATCAGAGCTATCTCGAATATGCCGCCTACGGCTACGACATGGTCGCGATGGCGATCGCTGCTGCCGAACGCATCGCCAGCAATGAACAGCAAACCCTCACAGCGTCTTCGATCCGCGACGCCATCAGACGCGGACTCCAACGCTTCACCATACGCGATCCCTATATCGGCATCAGTGGCATCTATTCGTTCGACGAGCGCCGTATCGGCGGTCAGCTCGCCAATCAGTACATCCTGGAGAGCAATGGCCAGGAGCCGGTCCCGTACCGCATGCAGTACCTGGTCAATGCGCTTGGCAGTCTGCAGGAGGTGCCGACTGCCTACACTTTAATCGAAGTCGCCTCCATTTCCCCGCAAACCTTGGAGGCCTCGGTCTACGACATCGCGCTGACGATGACGCTCCTGTCGGTCGAAGACATCCGCTTCGAGGACGTCGACTTCGAAAATGCCGCCACAGCGGCGACTGGCGATCGACCAGCGCTCTACGCCAAACCGATCGTCACCGGCGCCCGCCGCGGCGAGTTCTTTCAGAACACCTACCTCGTCAAAGGCACGCTGCAGGCGCCCAACACCATCGAGGACTTCCCCTTCGACACGCAGACCTTCCCCATCCGCATCCGTCCGCGCGATGCTCTCGCCAAGAACTTCCTCGTGTACTTCGGCAAGCGCACGCAGTCGGTGCAGCGCATCGACATGGATGGCTGGTCCGCGCTCGGCGACTGGGCGGGGCTGAATCGCGGTTCATTCGAGCTGCTCGACGAAAAGGGACAGCGCATCCGCCAGTTCTACTACCGTTCGGCCTACACCATCCAAGCCGAGCGCGATTCGGCCGGCGCCGTCACCAAGTTCCTGCTGCCGCTGGCGATCGTCATGCTGTTCACCATCTTCATCTTCTTCTTGCCGGAAAACTCGGCGAACGCCGACAAGATCGGGGTCGGCAGCAACATGCTGATCACCATCATCGCCCTGTACTTCACCTATGCGACGATCGTCGACGTTCCGTACGCCACCATCATCGACTGGTCTTACATGCTCGCCCTTGGCATCGTGCTAGTGTTCAACATCATCGTCATCTTCCGGCACATCCCGCACGATGAGCCGCCAGCGCAACCGAATCGCACGGTCAATCTGATCTATCGCGCGACCGCAGTGCTGTCCTGGGTGCTGTTCTTCGCGGCCGTGATCTACTTCCTGACCCGTGTCTAGGGTCGTCGCTGGTCACGCCCCAAGAAGGTTGCTCTCGGCGACGAGGTCCGGTATGAGCGTCCCCGTTGCGATGCAAAGTAGAACCAAGCTTGTAGCGTTGCGTCTGCAGCTCTGACCTTGTTCTTCCCGGTCAGCGGCGGATGACCACCTCGCTGCGCGGGTAGCGGACCTTAGGCAGGCCCGCATACTTGTCGCTCGCCGCGCGGTAACCGGCGGCGCAGGCGACGGCGGTGCGGTAGCCGCTGCCCTCGAGGCCGAGCACGCGGTCGTAGGCCGGCGGATCGATGCCCTCCATCGGGCAGGCATCGACGCCGAGCAGGGCGCAGGCGAGCATGAACTGGCCGAGCGCGATGTAGCACTGGCGGATCGCCCACTCGTGGGCGATCGCGGCGCGCGGGCCGGCGATCAGGTCGGCATGCATCATCTGGCGGTAGGTCGCAAGCGCTTCGGGACGCAGGCCGCGCGCCGCAGCCGTCGCCCCGATCAGGCGGTCGAGGTCCTGCTCGGTGATCGCGCTGCGCGCCGCGAAGACGACGAGGTGGCTGCAGTCGGTGACCTGCGGCTGGTTCCAGCTCAGCGGCCGCAGCTGCTGCTTGAGCGCGGGATCGGTGACGACGACGAAGCGCCAGGGCTGCAGGCCCCAGCTGCTCGGCGTCGCGACCAGCGTGCGCTCGAGCGCGGCCCACAGGTCGTCGGGGATGCGGCGCTCGGCGTCGAAGGCCTTGGTCGCATAACGCCAGGCGAGGGCGGCTTCCAGGGTGGCGGCAGGGATCGTGTGCATGCCCCGCCTGTCGCCGAGCGCGCACGCGACGCAAGCAGGCGCGCAGGCGTCTTGCACAGCGCGCGGCACATCGAGAGTGATCGGCGTGCTGCGTCTCGACCGCATCATGACGCGCGCCGGCGATGGCGGCGTGACGCGCCTCGCCGACGGCACGGCGCTGCCCAAGCAGCATCCGCTGCTCGAGGCGCTCGGCGCGATCGACGAGGCCAATGCGATCTTCGGCCTGTGCCGCGCGCAGGGGCCGCCGGCGCCGCTCGATGCCTGCCTGGCTGCGGTGCAGCACGACCTCTTCGACCTCGGCGCCGATCTCGCGCAGCCGGCCGCGCGCCCCGCCCTGCGCCTCAGCCCCGTGCAGGTGCAGCGCCTGGAAGTCTGGATCGCCGAGGGCACGGCGCGGCTGCCGCCGCTTGCCAGCTTCGTGCTGCCGGGCGGCACCATGCTGGCGGCCTCACTGCACCTCGCGCGCACCGTGGTGCGCCGCGCCGAGCGCGCGCTGTGCGCGGCGATCGCGGCCGAGCCGGCCCGCTCCTGGAACCCCTGCCTCGTGCCCTATGTCAATCGCCTGAGCGATGCCTGCTTCGTGTGGGCGCGCCTGATCAATGCCGCCAGCGGCGCCGAGACGTTGTGGCAGCCGGGCTGCGGCCAGCGCGCCGGCATGGAAGCGCCGCCGCCGCCGCCATCATAGCGCTCGTGCAGCCCGCCCTGCGCGCCCTGCGCCCCTACCCGATGGCCGAGCTCGAGCGCCGCAAGCGCGAGCTGCTCGCCCGCGGCCAGCGCCTCTACGACTTCGGCACCGGCGACCCGCTCGAGCCGACCGCGCCCTTCATCATCGAGGCCTTGCGCGCCGCCGTGCCGCCGGTCAGCCAGTACCCGAGCGTCGCTGGCACCCCCGAGCTGCGCCAGGCTGCGGCCGCCTACCTCGAGCGCCGCTTCGGCGTCGTCCTCGATCCCGCCACCGAGATCCTGCCCTCGGCCGGCTCCAAGGAGGCGATCTTCCACCTCGCGCTCGCCTTCCTCGATCCGACGAGCGGCCGCGACACCCTGCTCTACGGCACCCCGGGCTATCCGGTCTATGAGAGCAGCGCGCTGTTCGCCGGCGGTCAAGCGCAGGCGATCGTCCTCGACCCCGCGTGCGGCTACCGCCTCGACCTCACCCGCCTGCCGCCCGCCCTGCTGCAGCGCACGGCGATCGCCTGGCTCAACTACCCGCACAATCCGACTGGGGCCTGCGTCGATCTCGCCTACTACCGCGAGCAGGCGGCCTGCGCCGCGGCGCACGGCATCCTGCTGGCCAGCGACGAGTGTTACCAGGACCTGTGGTTCGACGGCGCCGATCCGCCCCCCTCCCTGCTGCAGGCGGCGCGTGCCGGCGTCCTCGCCTTCCACTCCTGCAGCAAGCGCAGCGGGCTGACCGGCTACCGCTCGGGCTTCATCGCCGGCGACGCCCGGCTGATCGCCGAGTACCGGCGCTGGCGCGCGCACTTCGGCGTCGGCTCCCCGGCCTTCATCGAGCGCGCCGCAGCCGCCGCCTGGGCCGACGACGCCCATGTCGCCGAGCGCCGCGCCGCCTTCGCCGCCAAGCGCGCCCTGCTCGCCGAGGGCCTGCGCGCGCGCGGCATCGCGGTGCTGCCCTCCGCCGCCGGCCTCTACCTCTGGGCGCGCGTGCCCGGCGACGGCGACGCCGAAGCCTACGCCGCGCGCTGCCTCGAGCGCGGCATCGTCATCTCGCCCGGCAGCTTCTTCGGTCCCGGCGGCGCCGGCTGGTTCCGCCTCGCCCTCGTGCCCCCCCTCGACGACTGCCGCTCCGCCCTTGCCTGCTGGCCGTGATATCTGCTCCGCTCGCCCACACGAAGGCATGGCTGGCAGACTTGCGCGGCGACACGCTGCGTGCGGCTTCCTACCTGTTGACCGCAGCCCCCTCTGCGTTGCGTCGCCGCGTGTTCGACGGGCTCGGCTTGCACCTGCGCCTGATGCGCGAATACGATGCACGGCGCGGGCAGTTCACTGCGCCGGAAGCGCTCGCGATTTATGGTCGGGCTTGCTTGCGCTCCGGCAATGTCGCCGAAGGCTTGGATCTCCTGCATCGCCTCCCTGCCGATGCCCCGACTCGCTGGCTACGCCGCGCAGCATGTGACGCAGCCTTCTTCGATCGCGAACTGGCACATCAACTGGCGACCAAACTCGCCGCTAATGATGATGTGCGATTCGCCGTCTGCGGATTGAGCAGCGATCTGCCGCACCCACGTCGTGCGCCAGATGCCTATTTGCTGCAGGCAAACGCTGCCTTGCAAGCCCAACATGCCACTGCCTGGAGGGATTGGTGGGTGCGGTATTGGTCGCACTTCCAGCTAGCGCCTCCGGCGATGGGCTGGCCCCCCAAACTCATCCAAATCCAGTCATTGCAGTTGCCAGCGGTTGAAAACGATCGACTTCCCCTCGTATCGGTGATTATGACAGTCTACAACCTCGCCGATCGCATCTCTTACGCGATTACCTCATTGCTGCAGCAGACTTACCGGCATCTGGAGATCATCGTGGTCGACGATGCTAGCGAAGACGGCACCGCGCAGGAGCTCGAGGCGCTGGCCCGCTCCGATGCGCGCATCCGTGTCTTGCGTAATGCACGCAATGTCGGGCCCTATGTATCGCGCAACTGCGCCTTGGCACATTGCCGTGGGGAATTCATCACCTTTCATGACGCTGACGACTGGGCACATCCCACACGCATCGAGACCCACGTGCGCACGGTCATGCGTTCGCCGCACACCGTCGCTAGCGTGTCAGAGTGGATCCGGATCGACGACACTGGCCGCGTGGTCAGTCGCTTCACCTGGCCGTTGACGCGCTTGAATCCTTCTTCGTTGCTCGTGCGTCGCACCGCCTGCGCCATCGCGGGTGCTTTCGATGCAGTCCGAACAGGAGCCGACATGGAATACCTCGAACGCCTGCGACTCGTCTTTGGCGCGCATGCGGTGCAAAGGCTGCGCATCCCTTTGGCGATCGCCGCGCAACGCAGTGCGTCCCTGACGATGTCAAAGTTCGGCTGGGGCTCGACAGACGGTTTGCGGCGCCGAGCAGAATACTGGGATGAATGGCGCACGCGCCATATAGGCGCGCTCGATAATCCTCGTGCGCTCTGCCGAAGCCGAGCACCGGATGTCTTCTCGGCTGGTGACAGGCGATGGTGACGCATGGGAAAAGTCCAGGGTCCTCACGAAAGATGCAACGCATTCTCACCATCATCGGGACGCGGCCTGAAGTCATCAAAATGGCCCCTCTCATCCGCCGTCTGGCTGCACATCCCGGGTGCGCCTCGTTCGTGTGCGTCTCCGGCCAGCATCGTCAGATGGTCGATCCGCTGCTGCAGTTTTTCTCGATTCGCGTCGATTTCGATCTGCAAGCGATGTCTCCCGGACAAACGCTCAACCAGCTGTCTGGCCGCATCTTTCAATCGATCGATGTTGTTCTCGATGCCGCGCAGCCCGATGTCGTGCTGGTCCATGGCGACACTACGACGGCGATGGTCGCCGCGCTCGCTGCATTTCATCGACGAATCCAGGTCGGTCATGTGGAAGCCGGTTTGCGCACCGGGCACCTCTCGCAGCCCTGGCCAGAGGAACTCAACCGCCGCATCATCGATTTGGCGGCCACATGGTTGTTCGCACCGACGGCAACTGCGCGCGACAACCTGCTGCGGGAACATCTGCCTGAGAAGCGCATCGTCGTCACTGGCAACACGGTCATCGATGCGCTCTTCGATACCATAGCACTGCTTTCACAGACGGAGGAACTGCGACGAGAAGCGCAGTCGGCGCTTCCTGCCATCCCACCCGGCAAACCGCTGGTGTTGGTGACCGGCCACCGCCGTGAGAATTTTGGGGACGGCATGGAGCGCATTTGCCAAGCCATATTGCAGCTCGTTCATGTCGATCCAGATCTCACCGTCGTCTACCCCGTCCATCTCAATCCGCATGTTCGCAAGCCGGTCATGGCGCTGCTCAGCGGCCATCCACGCATTCACCTCATCGAGCCGCTCGACTATCCATCCTTCGTGCTGTTGATGCAGCAAGCCACGCTCATCCTTACCGATAGCGGCGGCATCCAAGAAGAAGCGCCTTCGATCGGCAAGCCCGTGCTCGTCATGCGCGAAGTCACGGAACGACCGGAGGCCGTCCAGGCTGGAACCGTGCAGCTCGTCGGCACCGATGTCGAGCGGATCGTGACCGCCGCCCAAGCGCTGCTCGCCGATCCCCAGGCACGCGAACGCTATGCTCGGCAGCAAAACCCGTACGGTGATGGTCGGGCCAGCGAGCGGATCATTTCTACCCTCTTTGGAGCTCCAGAATCATGACACAACCCGCCCTCTGCGTTGTCGGACTCGGCTACATCGGCCTTCCGACCGCTACGATGTTCGCCCAGGCCGGCATGGAAGTCGTCGGCGTCGATATCGATCCCCGCGTACGCTCGACCATCGCCGCTGGTCGAACGCATATTGTCGAACCCGGGCTGTCGCCGATCGTCCAGGAGGTGGTCGCCCAAGGCCGCCTGCGAGTCAGCGAGCGCCCGGTGCCGGCCGATGCGTACATCATCGCCGTGCCGACGCCGCATCACCACGATACCAAGGAACCCGATCTGCGGGCCGTAGAGGCGGCAACCGCCAGTATCGCGCCCGTGCTTGCCCGTGGATCCTTGGTGATCCTCGAATCAACGAGCCCGGTGGGCACCACGCGCCGCATCGGCGAACAGCTGGCGCGCAGCCGCCCCGACCTCACATTTCCTGCCCAGGCCGGCGATGTCGCCGAGGTGCAACTGGCGTACTGTCCGGAACGCATCATCCCTGGACGCATGCTGCACGAGCTCGTGCACAACGATCGGATCGTTGGCGGCCTGACGCCTACGGCCGCACAGCGCGCTGCGTCCTTGTATCGCGCCTTCGTCCGCGGAGAGATCATCACGACCTCGGCCGAGACCGCAGAGATGGTCAAGCTGACGGAGAACAGTTTCCGCGATGTCAACATCGCGTTTGCCAATGAGCTCTCGATGCTTTGCCATGATCTGGGCCTAGATGTGTGGGAGGTCATCCGCCTGGCCAACCGCCATCCTCGCGTGCAGATCCTGAACCCCGGTCCGGGGGTTGGCGGGCACTGCATCGCCGTCGACCCCTGGTTCATTGTCGCCGCCAATCCCACACGGTCCAGGTTGATTCGCACGGCACGCGAAGTCAATTTGGAGAAAACGCGTTTCGTCATCGATGTGGTGCAGCAGCGCCTGCGCCGAACCGAGCAGCCTCGGATACTGTGCCTGGGGCTGACTTTCAAGCCCGACGTCGACGACTTTCGCGAGAGCCCCGCGCTCGAAATCGCCTGCGCCTTGACCAGGATGTATCCAGGTTCCGTCCGCTGCTGCGATCCCTACGCTGCAGCGCTTCCTGTCCAAGCGAGAGATGCGGCGGATCTCCATCTCACAGACAGTGGCACCGGCTTGCAGTGGGCCAACATCGTCGTCGTGCTGGTCGGACATACCGCGTTCCGCAGCCTGGCTCTCCCATCCCATGTCGATGTCATCGACACTGTCGGCTTGTTCCGGCACCGCGACATCGCGTCATCGCGTTGAGTTTCCAGTATCGCTCGTCAGCTATGAATGCCTCGACGCCAGCTTCGCCTGCTCCAGATCCCAGCAAACCTCACGATAGGGTATATGATGCCTACGTTGGCAAACTCGGCACCGAGTTCATGCGGAAGACCCAGCAACGCATCCACTGGCTGTGCACGCGTGTGGTCGGCAAGCAGATACTCGATGTTGGCACCAGCCAGGGCCTGATACCGATATTGCTGGCACGAGAGGGCAAGTTCTGCTGTGGCATCGACAGCGATGGCCATGTGATTGCCGAAGCACGAGCTTACCTGGCACTGGAAGAGCCGGCGGTTCAAGCGCGTGTCGAGTTCCGCCACGCCGATTTTCTCAGCGTCGAACTCGCGGGCCCTTTCGATACGGTGGTCATGGCGGAAGTTCTGGAGCATGTCCTCGATTCTCAAGCTTTCATCGCCAAGGCCGCTGACCTGCTGCGTCCCGGCGGCCGATTGCTGGTCACCACCCCTTTCGGAATCAATGATTGGCCCGATCACAAGCACACCTTCTATGCGCACGGCATCCTCAAGCAACTGTCGTCCTGGTTCGTTATCCATGAGTTTGCGTGCATCGAAGCATGGTTCGCCGTCGCTGCCGAGCGTGCAACGACAGCAAACGCAGATCGGAGCTCATGGGACTGGGAAACGCTGGTGCGCACCCTGGAACAGGCTTTCTATCAGCGCGAACGCGAGCTGGTCGATCAAGTGCAGGAGAGCCTCCGCAAACTAGAAAATCACAAGAAGCAGTCGCAGCAAGCGCAAGCCGAGTGGGCGAAGCGCCTCGAGGGTCAACAAGCAACGATCGAAAGCCTGCGCTCTGAACTCGCCGCGGCTCGGCAAGCACACAGTGAAATACAGCGCTTGCAGAACGAACTGCAGCGCTTGGCGAGCGAACGCCAAGAATGGCAGGCGCTGCGGGAACGCCATGCGCTTGAGCTGCAGCAGCTGCACACGGCACTGGCGACTGCCAACGCCAAGGCGCAATACGCAGAAGAACGGCATCGTGACGAGACCGCCGAGCTGCAGCGCCGAGTGAACCAGCTGCAAGCCCGCTGCGAAGATTTGGAACGCAGCGAACGCCAAATATCGGCATCTGCCACCGCGGAAGAAGCAAAATTCGAAGCATATCGCACTTTGGCCACCACCCGATGGTCGGAGTACGAACGCCGTTGCCGGGACTTGGAGCAACAGCTTGTTCAAGCTCGCCAGGAAGCGCAGGAGCGTGCGGCCGCGGCGGCTCGCGCCGAGCAGCGTGTCATCGACCTCGAGGCCCAGCTCGCCTCGCTGCGCGACACCCAGACGACGACGGAGCGCGCTCTCGACGCCCTCCGTCAGCAAGCCCAGGCCCAAGCCGATGACGCCCAGCTCCTCCGCCAGCAGTTGGCTCAGCGCGAGCACGCGCTCACGCAGGCAGTCGCTGAACTCGCCGAGGCTCGGCAGCTGGCGCAGGCCTATCTCCAGCAGAGCCGCGAGTCTGCGCACCACGTGCAACTCGCGCAGCAGGAAGCGCAGGAGCGTGCGGCCGCGGCGGCTCGCGCCGAGCAGCGTGTCATCGACCTCGAGGCCCAGCTCGCCTCGCTGCGCGACACCCAGACGACGACGGAGCGCGCTCTTGACGCCCTCCGTCAGCAAGCTCTCAACTCGCAACAAAAGCAGCTCGAGCTTGAAACTGATCTGGCAAGCACGCAACAACGCCTGCAGCAAGCATTGCAAGAGCGAGAAGCAGCGCTGCGCACCTGCGAGGAGCTGCGCCAACAGCAGCAACTGTTGCAGAACGCTTATGACCGGCAGCGCGTGGAGCAGGAAGCCGCGCTCCAGCAGATGCAAGCTGCATATGTGCAATGCCAGCACGAACGGGATATCGCTGCTCAGCGCGTCCAGGCCCTCGAGCAGCGAGTGTCTTTCTTGAGCGATGCAATCTCAGAGCTCGAACAACAACGCCATGCGGCAGAGCAGGCCCTCGCCGAGTTGCATCGTTCAGCGCAGTCGGAGCGAGAAAGCGCACAGCTCCGTTGGCGGGAACTCGAGCGCGATCTGACAGAGGCGCGACAAGAAGCCGCTTCCTGGCGACAAAGCGCTCAAGACATGCAGGCAGCTCGCGAGCGAGCCGAACAGTACTCTGCAGCGCTCAAAAAAGATTTCGAAGCCTATCGTGCGCAAACGCAGCAAGAGTGCGAAGTCATACGGCAACAGCTGGCGCAAGCACAAGATGCTGCCGCTCGAGAAAGCCAGCGAGCAGAGCGTTTGGTAAAAGAGTTGGCAGAATTCTCCAAAGCGATTTATCAGGAGCGCCTGCTTACACAACAGCGTGTCATCGATCTCGAGCAACGCATGCAGCAGATGCTCGGAGAGCTCGCCGAAGCGCGCACCGCGCTGGCCGAGACGTCTGCGCAGCTCCGTGCCGCGCAACAGGCCCTCGCCCAGCGCGACGATCGCATCGCCCAGCTCGATGCCGAGCTCCTTGGAGAGCGCAGGGTCAACGAGGACCTCGCGCAGCGCATCCGTGACCTCGAGCAAGGCATGCAGAACTTGCGTGCGGAGCTCGTTACGGCGCGTGAAACGCTTGCTAAGAGCTTGTCTGAGCGGGTCCAGCTCCAGTCAGATTTGGCGACGCAACATCGGTGCCTGTCCGTGCACGAGCAGCATATGGCTGCTCTCACGCACGAGAAGAATCAATTGTCGGATGTGATCTCACAGCTGCGTGCACAAATACTCGAACTCACGCGCACGAACTTGGAGACAGGGGCTCAGCTCGCTCGTGCTCAACACGCGCGCGACGAAGCCCAGCGACAGGCTCACAAATTGAAAGCAACCATCTCGTATCGGCTGGGGCAAGCGATTCTCAAGGCCGGACATTCATGGCAGGCGGCGGCTCAGTTGCCGCTGATATGCTGGCGTTTGCGGCGTGAAGTCATAGCAAGACGTCGAGCCTCACAGGCCATTACCCAGGGACCGACAGCATCACCTGAGCCTCCCCCATCCCATGCAGAACTTGCATCGCCCGTCCCAGCACCGCTGCCACCCACGCCAGCAGCGACGCCTCGCCAGGCTCGGCCACTGTCATCATTATGCGTCGCCGCCATCTTGGATCCCTTTTCCGCACGCAGCTTCGCTCCAGACTGCCAGTTGTTGGAACTGCTCCCAGACTCTTGGCAAGAGACCCTCGAAGCGCAACGGCCCGACTTCCTGCTCGTAGAATCGGCCTGGCAAGGAAAACAAGATTCCTGGCGTAGAAAGATCGCCCAGCGAGAGCAGCCCTTGCCGAGCATCGTTTCGTGGTGCCGTGAGCGCGGCATTCCGACGGTCTTCTGGAACAAGGAAGATCCCGTCCATTTTGAGACCTTTCTCAATACTGCCGCCCTCTTCGACTATGTGTGCACGACAGATGTCGATAGCATTCCCCGCTATCGTCGTTTGTTGCGCCACGATCGAGTGCACCTGCTTCATTTCGCGGTGCAGCCCGCTCACCACCATCCACTTGCGACCCAACCACGCAAAGATGCATTCTGTTTTGCAGGCGCCTATTATGTGCGCTACCCTGAACGCGCGCGCGATTTCGAGAGCATGCTCCTGCATTTGCCAGCATTCAAGCCAGTCGAAATCTTCGATCGCAACTTTGATAAAGAAGACCCTAACTATCAGTTTCCCGCCGTATTCAAGCCGTTTATCGTCGGTTCTCTGCCGCCAGAGCGCATCGATGAAGCATACAAGGGGTACCGCTATGCGATCAACTTGAACTCGATCAAGTATTCGCAGAGCATGTTCGCGCGTCGCGTGTTTGAGCTGCTGGCTAGCAATACTGTCACGGTCAGCAACTATGCCCGAGGCTTGAGTCTATTCTTCGGGGACCTCATCATCATGAGCGATGATGGCGCTGAAATCGTGCGTCGTCTCCGTTCACTTTCGGAAAGGGACGAGGCCCGTCTACGCCTTGCTGCTCTGCGTCGTGTCATGTCAGAACACACCGTACGGGATCGTTTGGCGCGTTTAGCCCGCATCGCCCAGATCCCGATCGTATACGAACCCTGGCCCGCCCTTCTCGTCGTAGGGTACGCTCAGCATGAGCACGACGGTGCACTCCTGCAAAGCATGTTTGCGCACCAAGCATACCCCGGGAAGAAGCATCTCGTCATCGTCGGCGCAGCTGGGGGTCACGACCTTCCGTCAGACATTTCCGTGCTCGATCTAGCGAATGCTCGTCACGCGCCGCTGCGCAGCTTCGCGTCCGGGGCATCCTGGCTAGCCGCTTGGTCGCCGGAAGATTACTACGGCCCACAGTATTTGACCGACTTGGTGCTCGCCAGCCGCTATAGTGACGCTGATGTGATTGGCAAGGGTGCTCATTTCGCATACCGCGATGATCGCCTGCAACTCCAGGACGCTGCTCAGCAATATGTCGCTGTCGAGTCCCTACCAAAGCGGCGTGCGATCGTACGCAGTGCCGCGTTGGATGATACCACCACCATCTTCGATTGGTTGCACGCCACGCCTGACTATCGCTTGTCACGGATGCTCGCCATCGATCCATTCCACTACATAGCACAGGGATCGCGGTGTCCTCGCCACATGCGTACCGAAATCGAAGATCTGCCGATTTTCAGCGGCCTGCCGCTGTCCGAGATCGAAACGATCGGGAACGCATCGACCTCCACCATCAAGACGGAAACCGAGGTTCCCAGCATTCCTGGTCAAGCTCTCGCTGCCTGGTTCTCTGAGAAACCTGGCCCCATTGCCTTGAAATCGAATGGTTCTGGTCTGATCGTCACCAGCCAGCTCCCTGATGGGCAGCACGACTATCGGTATGCGCAAAGTGTCATCGATCCACAACAGTGGCGTCTCACTGAAAATACCATCCGTTTGCACCTTGTCGCCAGCCCTGGTCTTCTACTGCAGTTTACCCTGGTCTTCTGCGATGCTCGCGATCAGCGCATCAAGGTCGTCAATCTAGCCCCCAACCTCGATCACAGCATCTCCATTCCTCCCTCGACCGTCACCGTGCGCCCCGGCATCCGCGTGCAGGGGCCAGGGCAGTGCGTGATCGAGCGTCTCTGCCTCGGTCACCTGGGTTCACAGGGATCGGCCATTCAAACGACCAGCAACACGCTGTTGCTGACGAATCACTACCCGGAGCACGGCGACCTCTATCGCAACGCCTTTGTCCATCGACGGGTCGTCGGATACGCCGCTCGCCAGCAACGTGTCGAGGTCGTGCGCGTGCGCAGTGGCATCCCCCTGCGTTATCACCGCTACGATGGCGTCGACTGCATTAGCGTCTCGCATCAATTGTTGCCGGACATCTTGCGTAACCAGCAGATCCGCACAGTTCTCATCCACTTTCTCGATCAAGAGCTGTGGCGTGCCATTGCCCCCCACATCGTTGGGCGCCGTGTCCTTGTCTGGGTGCATGGCGCTGAAATCCAAGCTCCAGTTCGTCGTATCGCGGCGTTCGGCACTGAACAAGAACGGCAGCGCGCACAAGAAATATGGGAGCATCGCCGTGTCTTCTGGCGTCAACTGCTCACCCAGATGCCAGACTCCATGCATGTCGTCTTCGTGTCGCGCTGGCTTGCCGAAACCGCTCTCGCCGACCTCCAAGTGACGCTGTCACCAGATCGCTACAGTATCATCCCCAACCCGATCGACACCGAGCTCTTCGTTTACAAACCCAAAGACCCCGAACTGCGTAAACGCGTACTGTCGATACGGCCTTACTCCAATCCGCTCTATGCGAATGATGTGCTGGTGAAAGCGCTGTTGCTGCTTAGCAAGCGGCCGGTCTTCGCAGACATGCGCTTCCACATCATCGGCGATGGACCGCTGTTCGCTGACACGGTCAAACCATTACGGGCATTCAAGAATGTTATTCTAGAGCAACGCTTCGTGCCGCAACCTGAGATCGCCGAGCTCCATCGCCAGTACGGCGTCTTTCTCTGCCCCAGCCGGATGGATACCCAGGGCGTTTCCCGCGACGAAGCGATGGCCTCTGGTTTGGTACCCGTCACGACCGCCATTGCGGCGATTCCTGAGTTCGTCGATCACACTTGCGGTATGCTGGCCCCCCCTGAAGACCCAGCAAGTCTGGCGGCTGCCCTCGAACGGCTCTATCATGACCCTGAGCTCTTCGTCTCCTTGTCGCACGAGGCCGCAACACGGATTCGGCAGACGCGGGCGGCCAGCGTCATCATCCCCCGTGAGCTGCAACTTTGGTCAGAAGCTGGAAGGATCTCGGATCGTCCGTCATGACTCAGGCAGCAACCGGTATCATCTCCGCCATCGGTGGTTCGCGCGCGCAATGGCTGGCGAAGCGGCTTGCCACCAATGCTGATACCGTTCAACCCCTCGCATGGTCAGAGGTCAACAACGCCCTCGTAACGCAGTGGCACCGGCCTGATGCTGGCGTTCCGCGAGCGTTGTGCATCAGCTCCTCCCCTCCCCTGGAGCCCGAAATCACTGGCCATGCCTGTCTCGACTGGCTGCAGAGCCTCGACACCCTCAGCGCTGAAATTGCCAAGCGCGACCTTTGGCCGCAGGTGTACCCACTCTGGGACCACGATCCCGAACCCGCGCATTGGTCGGGCGCCCAGCGTGCGCGTTATCACCTGTGGTGTCGGGAGTTCGCCTGGCAGCAGTTCTATGCCGCGTTCGCCTCCGGCAGCTGGGTGTTCCCTCAGCGCCCCTTGCGCTCGACACTGCGCGTCGCCGCGATTACCGATGCCTTTACACACGCTTGCCTGGCTCCAGAATGCGATCTATTGCAGTTGACGGTTCATGGTTGGCGAGAGGAGTTGGATATCTTCCGTCCACATCTGCTCTTTGTCGAATCTGCCTGGCGGGGGATAGAAAACTCCTGGGAGAAGCGCATTACCCCCCCAAGCCAAGAGCTGCGTGATTTAGTGGCTCGTTGCCACCGACTAGGAATTCCGACCGTGTTCTGGAACAAAGAAGATCCTGTCCACTTCAGCGCCTTCCTGAACACGGCACAACTCTTCAATTGGGTGTGCACAACCGACATTGACTGCATCGACCGTTATCGCCTGTCATTCGGGCATGATCGCATCGTGCTGTTCCCCTTCGCTTGCCAGCCATGGTATCACAATCCGATTGAGTTCACACCCCGCAAAAATGGCATCTGCTTTGCCGGCTCTTTTTATGTCAAATACCACGCACGCAGTAAACTGTTGATCGAGCTGCTGCAGGCATGCACCCAGCAGATGCCTGTAGCAATCTTTGATCGCAACGCTCAGGCAAATGATGAACGCTACATGTTCCCTGAGAGCTTGCGGCCATACATTGTCGGTTCGCTAAACTATGACGACATTGATCTCGCTTATAAAGGCTTTTGGTATGCTCTGAGCATGAATACGGTCTCGCAGTCGCAAACGATGTGCGCGCGCCGTAACTTCGAGCTGCTTGCCAGTGGCACCATCGTCGTCAGCAACTATGCACGCAGTCTGCCGTTGCTGTTGGGCGATACGATCATCGCCACTGATGATGCCCAGGAAGCTCTGAGACGGCTCCAGGATCTGCAGAGAGACGATGCTGCGCGTGAGCGCGTACGCATACGAGGATGGCGCCGCTGCCTGCGGTATCATACCTACTCCGAGCGGTTGCAAGCCTTACTAGAACGTCTCGGTCTACCGCATACTACTGAAGGACAACAGTTTCCTGCTGTCATTGTCATCGGCTGTGCTGCAGCGCCATGCGAAATCCAGCGTCTGGTGCAGGCTTATCGTCGACAACGAGTACCCCGTAAGCGACTGATCTTGTGGGGGCCGCCGTCTTTCGCTGTGCATGTGCCTCAGGACATCTTCTATGTTGCAGGCGCATCTGAAGTGATGTTTGTCGATCGTTTGTTGCAAGATGCCCCTGATGATGCCTGGATTGCCGTGTTGCATGCTTCCGACTGGTACGGAGAGCGCTACCTCGAAGACCTGCTGCTCGCAACAATCTATACCGGTCTACCAACGATCACGAAACTGACGGATAACGCATACTACAACTCAGGCACTGAACTACAAGGCCCCAAAGGGTATGATCGGGTGGTCAAGCAGTGCTGGCCAGCGGCTTCGCTGATACGAGTGCAAGCAGCACGACGCCAGCCATCGTTCATAGTACAGGCTCTACGTGCACGCACCTTCCTTCCTTGCCCACAGGGCGCTCTTGCCATCCATCCCCTCGATTACTGTGCGCAGGTCGCCACTGATTCGGCGCCGAAGCTATACGATAGCGATGATGCAGCAGATCGTGAAGAGGCCGACATCGGCTGCTGGCGGCGGATGCGAGCCGACACACAGCGTCTGCCCCCCTTATCCGAGCCGGCAGCAGCTGCGCCAACAACATCACCTGATGTGAATACTGCTCAGGCCATCAAACTCTCCGAAGCTCTTGGCCCTCCCCCATCTCCTGCTTGTGCCTTGTCGCACATCGAGCACGAGTATGTGTTGTCTTCTCGTCTGCCTGAGGATCAGTATATATATTGGTACTTTACGGATCAATACACTTATCAGGTGACATCTCTGCCGCTGCTCGAAGCGAAAGAGCGCACGCTCGCGCTGCACTTGGAGATCGGCACAAAACTCCACGTACAGCTCGCCGTCCTTGGTTTCGATAGCACGAAAAAGAAATGCTTTGGAGTGGTACTGCCCGCCTGGACAAACCACACTGTTCACTTGCCGCCGGCTGTCGAAACTGTCCGTTTCGCGCTACGCATTCAAGGCCCCGGCGAGTGCACGGTCGGCACCTTACATTTCTCCCATCGCCACGGCTTGCCCCGCATCATGTACTGTCCCCAGGTCCAGCCGCGCGTCCTCATGCTGACGCATCAATACCCTGCATATGACGATCGCTCTCGCAATGTGTGCGTGCATGCGCGAGCGCGTGCGTATCTTGCATACAAAATCCGACCAGATATTTTCGTATGTAGCAAGAAGCCATCCTTTTTGCTATGGAGGGAATTTCAGGGCGTACAAGTGACTGAGGGCTCTGCTCCAGCTTTGCGTCAGCTCTTGCACGACCATCAGTACGAAGCGATCGCTGTACATTCCCTGTGGCGCGAGATGTGGGAGATACTCCTAGACCAGCCAACTTCCTGCCGCCTGACGGTCTGGCTGCATAGCGCAGAAGCGCTCGCGTTGCACCGCCGTATGTGTCACTTTTCCGATGTGCCACCGGAAACATTGAGGCAGCGTCAAACGGAGTCTCTGGAGCGGATGCGGTTTTGGCGCAGCCTGCTGCGCCACATGCCCCCGAATTTGCATCTCGTGTTCGTTTCGCAACATTTGCTCTCGGAAGTCGAAGAAGACCTCGGCATCTCGATCCCCCTCGAGCGCCGCTCGATCATCCACAACCCGATCGATACCCAGCTGTTCACCTACCATCCGAAGCAGGCAGAAGACCGCGCGCGGATCCTCTTGATCCGGCCGTTCGCCTCGCCGAAATATGGCAATGACCTGGCGATCAATGCGATCCTCCTGCTGGCGAAGCACCCCTGCTTCTCTCACCTCCGTTTCACGATTGTCGGTGATGGGCCGCTATTTTCGCTGACCGAGCCCCTGCGCGATTTTCCGAATGTCACTCTGCACCAACGCTTCCTGCGTCAGGAGGAAATCGCCGCGTTGCACCGTCAACACGGCGTTTTCCTGGTGCCTACACGTCATGACACCCAGGGGGTCTCGCGCGACGAGGCGATGTCCTCGGGTTTAGTACCGATTACAAACCGCGTGGCGGCAGTCCCGGAGTTCGTCGACGACAGCTGTGGAATCTTGGTTCCCCCAGAAGATGTGCAAGGCATCGCGCATGCGATCCTTGACCTGTACGATCATCCCGAGAAATTCCTGCGTCTGTCAGCAGCGGCAGCTGCCAGAGTGCGCCGGCAGGCCGCGAGTGACATCATCATCCCCCAAGAACTGCGCCTGCTGTTGCCTGACGTCGAGGTGACGGCAAAGGGCGTGCCGCTATGCCCAGCAATATGTTAGCACTTGATCTGCACCCCGTACGCCATCTGTGCGCGATGTTGGACGCCGGGGAAGTGTGGATCGGCGCGCCCCAGATAGTCGATGACCTAGACGCCCAGGCGCTGGCCGGTGAGCGCGCGCGGCGTCTCGCCTGCACTTGGGCGAGCAAACAAGCAGCGGTCACAGTCGAAGGCGATCATTGGCACATTGTAAAGACGGTCGACGCTGCAGCGATCTCGATCGTTGCCTCTTTTGATGCCCTTGACGCTCTCGGCATCGGGGTCGTTCTCCGTGTACCTACAGTGGAAGAGGTCGCTTATATTGCATGCGGCGTTCGGACGAAGCAGGGGTTCTGGCATTTGAAAGCGCGGGCACGACCACATGCCTGGTTGTATCTTCCCGTCGCATTCGATGCCGACGCAGATTATCACCTTCGAGCTTGCGGCAGCGATCTGCCGAAGCTTCCCGTGCCCTTGACGATCAAGCAAGTAGAGGTCTTCTTCAAACTTCGCAGCCCGCAAGCGGCGTTGGTCGCCGATGTGCAGGCGCTGCTTGTTGTCACGCAGGTCGATAAGGTAGGCCGCGGGGCGTGGCAGGCATGGACGCAACTGTCACCAGCGCACAGCTGTGCACTCAGGAAGGCCCTTACAGAATACTATCTTGGAAAGATCAACCAACAGTCTATCTCTTTAGTGGATGCACGACGAGACCAGCCACTTCTTAATGAGGAGACAGTACCTCTTATTGATGCAACATGTCTTTGGCCCTTGGATCACCCATGGCCTGCGGCGGTCCTTCACAACAAAACATTGTTGTTTTCATGGCATGCACTGCTGTGGCTCGTCCCACGGGTGCTGCTGCTGGCTGATCACCACCCTGGGCATGTCTCCTTCCTCGCGCTCTCAACTCACGTCTGTTACGTCGTGGATCATGTTTCACGGTACCTGCAGGAGTGGATAGCGCCCGCCATGCCACCCAAAGACCGCTATGTGTGGTATGACCACGGTGTCGCAGAGCGACAGTTGGCGCTCATTTTCATGTTGGTCACCCTGCGTGATTACGGCGTTCACGATCGTTGGATGTATCGCGTGCTAGAGGCGGTCTGCTGCCAAGCCAAGCTTTTGATGAGCGATGTGTTCTACGCCAGAAATCAATCGACCCCTTGGCATAATCACGCTTGGTATCAGGATCTGGCGCTGCTTGCGACCTATCGCTTGTTGCCTGGACTGCCTCTGGGCTTGTCAGCCCGCGCCATAGCCGAGCAGCGCCTGATGCAACAATTCGACCATCTCGTCATCAGCGATGGTCCCTTCCACATCTTCGTCGAGAACTCGATCGCTTATCATCTCGGAGTATCGCGCATCCTTGTTTTATGTCGTCAGCTCGCAACTTCCGAAACATTCGATGCCGCACTGCAGCGTATTGTATCTGGAATGCAGGCATTCGCCGATGCCTTCCGTTTTCCTGATGGTCGCTGCAGCGCCCAAGGCGATACATTTCGTCTGCCGAACTCCGCATCACCCCCTCGCTCTACACCGACAGATACCTACGCGTTCGTGCTGCCGCACGCGGGATATGGGATCGTGCGCGGCATCCATGGGGATCGCTACGCCTTCCATCTCGTCACCTATGCGACGGCGCTCAGTCGCACCCACAAGCATGATGACGACCTGCATGTGACGTTGTGGTATGCCGACCGTGAATGGCTGATCGACCCCAGCTTTTATTCGCATGACTACCACAGCGATCATCATGCTTGCTGGCTGCGCAGCCGGCCCGCCCACAATGTCGCATATCTCGATCTGCCTGCTGAGCGTGGCGACTGCATCGGCCGAGGCCGCCTGGAAGGCATATCAACGGCGGATCGCTTTCGCATCGCCGGTGAAACCCAGCACACAACGGGCGTACGGTTCTGCCGAACGATCGTAGGGCAGCTGAAGACCCTCGATGTGGAAATCCACGACGCTATCTTCTGGCCCGATCAACCGCCACAGCCTCCTCGTCCTGCTTACGTCGCGTTTCACTGTGGCGAGACCATCGTCCCTCGGATCGATGGACGGATCGTACGCCTGGAGGCCGCCGGGCATCCGCATCGCTTGTGCCTGGAGTTCTCGCACGATGCCATCGAATGCTGCTGCGGCCAGGGCCATGCCTGGGGTGGCATTTCCGGCCTCGGTTTCCGTCAGTTGTCAGACATTTGGAGCGTGCGTTGCCGCATCCCTGAATCCTCGTATGTCTTGCAGACGCGCATCTTTGTCGAGAGCTAAAAGACGGATAGCGCTGCTCTGCGCAGCGCAGGTGGGCCTCCTAGGCGGTAGCGAGGCTCTGCTACCGCCTCGCGTGGAGGCGCCGGCGCTGACAGCAGACCCGCGGCCGACCTGGCGCTGGCGGAGCGGGGGCAGTGGCGGCAGCGGCTGGTTCCGCTGGCACGTGCAGGTCGGCGCTGCAGCCCTGCCGAGAGTCTTCGAAGGGCCTGACACGACATGGACCCTGCCTGCCGCCGTCGGC
>JANWWU010000056.1 GCA_025055595.1 Planctomycetota bacterium
GACAGCTTGCCGCTACCTTGTGGATACTGTCAGCATCCCGCCCTTTTTCACGCATCATGGCGAGATGCCGCCGCAGGGCTTCCTTGAGCGTCGGCCGCTCAGCAAGCACGGGCTGCGCCGCTATCTCATGTACTCGCTGTCGGGCGCCTTCGACGGTCAGGGCTGGCCAGACGCCAAGCTTGCGCTCGATCACTTGGGCGCCGTGCCGCTGTCGATAATACCAGCATCGCTTGCCGCCGGCCGTCATCCTCAGGATAAGGCCGGGCATGCCAGCGTCCCAATAGCGGCGCTGGCCGCGTTCTGGAGCCGGCAGGTCACGCACCAGGGCATCGGTTAGCTTCGCCTTCACGGTTCATCCCCCTTGGTGACTGGTCCAGCCACCGCCTAGACACCAGCGCAGGCCATCAGGCCGCCGCTGGGTGCTTGCCAGGACCAATTAAGCGCCCTTCATTCCGTGCAAGTCACGGGCTAGACAAGGGATAGCCACCTTTAAAAACCGTTGCCGCAAGGCGTGCGGGTTCGAGTCCCGCTCCCGGCACCATCAGGCCCAGCGCCGGGCCACGGCAGCGGCCTCGCGCGCGTAGCCGCCGCCGAAGAGCAGCGCGTGGTTCATTAGGTGGTAGAGGTTGTGCAGCTCGCAGCGCTGCTGCCAGCCCGCCGGCAGGGGATGGGCGGCGAGGTAGGCGTCGTAGAAAAGCTGCGGAAAGCCGCCGAAGAGGCGCGTCATCGCGATGTCGCACTCCGCCCAGCCGTACCAGCAGGCGGGATCGATGAGGTGGATGCGGCCGTCGGCCGCGGCATGGGCGTTGCCGTGCCACAGGTCGCCGTGCAGCAGGGAAGGCGGTTGCGTCGGCACCAGCGAGCCGAGGCGATCGGCGATGCGCTCGACCTCGCGGACGACGCTCGCCGGCAGGGCCCCGGCATCGCGGCAGGCCCGTGCCAGGAAGCGCAGGCGGTGCTCGGCGACGAAGGCATGGCCGTCCGGGGTCCAGGGATTGGGCTGGGGCGTCGGGCCGCAGCAGGTGGTCACGGCGAAACCGAAGGCCGGCCCGTGATGGCGATGCAGGGCAGCGAGCTGTTGGGCGAAGCGCTCCCATGCGGCGGGGCTGGCGGCGCCGGCGCCGAGGTCGGCGAGCAGCAGGGTCGCACCCTCGCAGGCGATCAGCTCCGGCACCGGTGGCGCCCCGGCGACCGCGGCGATCGCCGCCAGGCCCGCGGCCTCGCCGCGCGCGCCGATGGCGTCGCGATGCCGCTTGCGCACGGCGCGCCGACCATCGGGCAGCTGGCAGCGCTCGATACTCATGGCGGCGGCACGCTGGCGAGCACCGCCTCGACCCAGCGCGCTTCGGCGCGCTGCTCGGTCGGGATCGCGATCACCCGCACCGGGCCGCGTCCGCGCGGCTGCCAGGCGAGCGGGAAGCGGGGATCCGTCCAGCCGGTGAACGGGACGCTAAGCGGGATGTCGAGCGCGGCCGCGAGGTGCTGCCCGACCGAGTCGTAGGCGATCGCATATCGGCAGGCCGCGAGCGCCGCCGCCCAGCCGCCGATCGAGCCGTGGAAACGGATGACTTGGGCGGTGGCGAGCTCGTCGCGCGCCAGCTGCGCGACGGCGCGGCCCAGGCCCTGGCCGCTGTCGTCGAGCTCGCAGACCCGCCAGCCGAGCGCATCGAGCAGCGCGTCGCTGTTCGCCAGCTCCTCGGCCCCGAAGCCGCGGTCGAGCAGGATGCGCCAGCCGCGCGCCGCCAGGCCGGCCAGCAACGCGCATTCCTGCTGGCGCGGCAGGGCCTTGGCCGGGTTGCCGCCGTGGTCGAGCTTGACCGCGCACAGCGGCGCGTCGCCGAGCGCCGCGCGGAAGCGCGCGCTCAACGCCTGGGTGTCGCCGTCGAAGGCGAGACGCGGCAGCGCCGGCTCATCGGCGCCGAGCACCGCGTCGCACCAGGCGTTGAGCAGGTCGACCAGGCTGCGCGGGCGCTCGTCGGGCTGCACATTCTCCCACAGCCGATAGCGCTGTTCGTCGCCCAGTGGCAGGATGCCGAGCTGATCGAGCCGCGAGTCGGGCGCCAGCACAGCGTCGGCCTGCAGGGCGGCGAGGTCGTCGGCCAGCTGCCGCCAGGCGCGCAGTCGCTCGCCGAGCGCGCCGCGCCGCGCGTAGGACACGGGCCGCACGCGCACGCCGGGGAAGCCGCCAAAAAGCGCCTGCAGCTTGCCATCGCCGAGGACGACGAGCTCGGCGTCGGGGTAGCGCTGGCGCAGGCGCTGCAGCAGCACGCTGGTCAGCAGGACATCGGCGCCGATCGTGACGCGCGACAGGACGGCGAGCCGTCGACAGCCAGCGGGCAGCGGCTGGCGGCAGGCGCGCACCCGGGCGTGGCGCGCGCAGAGCTCCTCCTCGCTGGCGACGCCGAAGGACGCCAGGCGCGCGGCGAGCGCCGCGTCGCGCTGGCAGGCGCGCCACACGATGTGCGTGAACAGTCGGTGGTAGAGCCAGCGCGCCGCTGGCGCGAAGCTGTCGTTGAGCGGTTCGACGAGCCCGGCGAACAGCGCCTGGATGCCGGCTCGCTGCCGCTCGGGGTCGGCGCTGTCGGCGGCCTCGGCGAGCGCCGCGGCGTGAGCGAGCAGCGCGCCTTCGGCGGCGGCATAGGCCGTGGCCAGCGCGGTGGGATCCTGCGCCGCGTACCAGGCGAGGATGGCGGCGGCGTGCTGCGCGGGGCTCATGGGCGGCACCATGGTGCGAGCTGGCGTCGGACAAGGACGCCGGCGCCCGACCGGCTTACGAGGGCGCGGCCGGGACGGGCGCGCGGTCGAGGAAGCGGCGGACGGTCGCGATCAGCTGGTCGCGGTCGTAGGGCTTGACGATGTAGCTGTCGAAGCCCTCGGTGATCGCCTGCAGCTGCGCACCGCCGGGGGCGCAGGCGGTGACTGCGATCACCGCCAGCGCGGTCCACCGCCCCTCGGCGCGGATGCGCTGCAGCAGCTGCCGGCCGCTCATCCCCGGCAGCATGAGATCGGTGAGGACGACGCGAAACGGCTGGTTTTCGAGGATCCGCAGCGCCTCCTCGCCGCTGGCGCAGATCGCGTGGCTGATGCCGGCGCGCGTCAGCAGGAAGGCGAGCAGACGCTGGTTGATCGGGTTGTCTTCGACGATCAAGACCTCAGGCATGGGCGGACTCCGCGCAGCTGGATCCGAGGACGCTGCTCCACGGCGAGCGGCGCTCGGCGACGAGGTCGGCGATGATCCGTCCGGTCAGCGGGGCGAGCAGCACGCCGTTGCGGAAGTGGCCGGTGGCCAGCAGCAGCCAGGGCCGCACGCGGGCGATGCGCGGCAGGCCGTCGGCGAGGCGCGGGCGCAGCCCGGCCCAGTGCTCGGTGATGCGGGCGCCGCCCAGGACGGGCGCGATGCCGCGCGCCCACGCCGCGAGCTCGGCGATCGCCTGCGGATCCTCGCTGTCGTCGAAGCCGGCGTCGACCATCGTCGAGCCGACGATCACGCTGCCGTCGCGGCGCGTCAGCAGGTAGCGGGCTCCGGCGCGCACGAAGCCGGGCAGCTGCAGCGGGCCGGAGAGCCGGACGAGCTGGCCCTTGATCGGCGAGCCGGAGAGAGAGAGGCCGGCGAGCTCGGCGAGGGCGGGGGTCCAGGCGCCGCTGGCCAGGACGATGGCATCGTACGCCTGCGCGGCGCCGTCCGCGGTCCGCAGCGCGCCCTCGGCGAGCGCCGTCACCGGGATCCCCGTGCGGTCTTCGACGCCGAGGCGGTGCGCCGCCGACTGCAGGCAGGCGAGCAGACGGCGCGGATCGACCTGGCCGCCGGGCAGCCAGAGGGCCCCGGCGCCGGGGTCGAGACCCGGGCAGGCGCGGGCCCAGGCCGAGGGCGCGAGGCGCAGGACCTCGACGCCTCGCGCGCGCAGCCAGGCGCGGCTCGCCTCCTCGCGCGCCAGCTCCTCGGCGCTCTCGGCTCGGATCCAGCCGCCGCCCGCTCGCCAATCGAGCTCGGCCGGCGCGACCTCGAGCTCGGCGAGGAAGTCCGGCCAGGCCTCCCAGCCGGCGGCGCAGAGGCGCCACAGCGGGCCGTCGTCCTCGGCCTCGTGGTGCGGGGCGAGCATGCCGGCCGCCGCCCAGCTCGCGGCGCGCGGGCTGCGCGTGCTGTCATAGAGAGCGACGCGGTGGCGCTCGCGCGCCAGCTGCCAGGCGCAGCTCAGCCCGATCAGACCAGCGCCGATGACCGCGATGCGCGCCACGAGCACGAGCTTGGACGGCGCCGCCGCCGGCCAAGCTTCGTGCATGGCCACCTTGGTGTGGATCGTCGACGATACGGCGAGCCACCGCCAATGCGCGCTCGCCACCGTCGCGCAGGTGCCCGGCTGCGCCGGCGAGGCCTTCGCCGACCCCGAAGAGGCGATCGCCGAGTTCGCGCGCCGCGCCGCCGAGGAGCCGACCGCCCTGCCGCGCGTCATCCTGATGGACTTCTACCTCGGCGCGATGCACGGCGACGAGGCGACGGAGCGCATCCGCGCCATCGCCACCCCGCTGCAGCCGATCATCGTCGGCTACTCGTCGGTGCCGGCGGCCAGCCAGCGCATCGTCGACTGCGGCGGCGACCTCGTCCTGCGCAAGCGCCGCGCTGCCGACGGCACCAACCCCGAGCTGCGCGCCTACCTCGAGAGCCTGTGGGCGATCGCCGGCAATCGTGACTGACGGCGCGCGACGCCGCCGAGCCCTCGGCGTGGCCAGCGCGCGGGTACGCGCTACACTGCGCGCTGCGGAGGCGGAGCATGCCGAGATACCAGGACCTCTACGACGCCGTGGTCGATGGCGACGCGAAGACCGCCAAGAGCGCGACCGAGCGCCTGCTGCAGCAGGGCGTCGATGCCGGCGAGCTGCTGAGCGACGCGCTGATCCCGGCGATGGACGAGGTCGGCCGGCGCTTCGAGTGCAACGAATACTTCGTGCCGGAGCTGCTGATCGCGGCGCGCGCGATGAAGGCGGCGATGGAGCTGATCCGGCCCAAGCTCGCGGCGACCGGCGTGCAGCCGGTCGCCACCGTCGTCATCGGCACGGTCAAGGGCGACCTGCACGACATCGGCAAGAACCTGGTCGCGGCGATGCTCGAGGGCGGAGGCTTCGCGGTGCACGATCTCGGCGTCGATGTGCCGCCCGAGCGCTTCGTCGGCGCGGTGCAGGAGAAGAAGCCGGAGATCCTGGCGATGTCGGCGCTGCTGACGACGACGATGCCGGCGATGCGCGAGACGATCCAGGCGCTGATCGCCGCCGGCATCCGCGACCAGGTCAAGGTCATCGTCGGCGGCGCTCCGGTGACCGAATCCTTCGCCCGCGACATCGGCGCCGATGGCTACTCCGACACCGCCTCGGCCGCCGTGCAGCTGGCGCGCCGCCTGGTCGGCAAGTGAACCCCGAGCGGCTGCTGCTGATCGCCTGCGCGGTCTTCACCCGCGAGCTGTCGGCGGCGATCGCCGCTTCGTCGCGCCAGGTCGATGTCCAGTGGCTGCCCAAAGACCTCCATGAGCGCGGCGGGGCGGCGCTGCGCGCCGCGCTGCAGGAGCGCTGCGACCGCGCCGATCCCGCTGCCCACGATGCGATCGCGCTCGGCTTCGCGCTGTGCAACAACGGCCTGATCGGGCTGGCGGCGCAGCGCCTGCCGATCGTCGCGCCGCGCAGCCACGACTGCATCGCCTGTCTGCTCGGGTCGCGCGCGCGCTACGAGGAGGAGTTCCGCCGCGAGCCGGGCACCTACTGGTTCAGCAGCGGCTGGCTCGAGCGCAGCGCTGGCGACCCCCTGGCCAGCCCCTGCGCGCCGGCGCCCGGCGATCCCGCGTGGCGCGCGCTGGTTGAGCGTTACGGCGAGGACAATGCGCGCTACCTCTGGGAGCAGCTGCACGGCGCGGCAGCGCGCTACACGCGCTTGATCTACATCGACACCGCCTGCGGACCGCAGGAGCGCTTCGCTGCGCTCGCCGCCGAACGCGCGCACCAGCGCGGGCTGCGCTTCGCGCGCCTCGCCGGCGACCCGCGCTGGCTGCAGGCCCTGCTCGACGGTCCCTGGGACGAGGAGCGCTTCGTCGTCGTGCCGCCCGGGCACCGCATCGTCGCCACCCATGATCAGCGGCTGATGGCCGTCGCCGCGCTCGCAGATGCTGCAGCTCACCCTCCTGCCTAGCGGGCAGCGCCTCGCCGTCGCCGCCGGCACGGCGCTGGCCGACCTGCTGTTCGCCCACGGCGTCGAGTTCCCCTGCGGCGGCCGCGGGGCCTGCTGCGCCTGCCGGGTGCGCATCGCCCGCGCCGCCCCGCCGCCGACGGCCGCCGATCGCCGGGCCTTCAGCGAGGCGCAGCTCGCCGCCGGCTGGCGGCTCGCCTGCCAGCACCGCGTGCTCGCCGACATCGAGCTGGAGATCGGCGATTGGACGGCGCCGGTGCTCGCCGACGCGACGCCGCTGGCTGTCGTCCCGCGTCCCGACTGCGGGATCGCGATCGACCTCGGCACCACCACCATCGCCGCGCAGCTGGTCGATCGCCGCTGCGGCGCGGTGCTCGCCACCCGCACCGCGCTCAACCCCCAGGCGCGCCACGGCGCCGACATCATGAGCCGCCTCGATGCCGCGGCGCGCGGCGCAGCCGAGGCGCTGCGAGATGCGGTGCGCGGCGAGCTCGGCCGCCTGTGCCGCGAGCTGGCGGCCCTGGCGCCCGCGCCGGTCCGGCTGGTCGCCGTCGCCGGCAACACCGCGATGCATCACCTCTTCGCCGGCCTCGATCCGCGGCCCCTGCTCAGCCCGCCCTACCGCTCGCCGCACGACGGCGAACGCGTGTTCCGCGATGCCGAGCTCGGCTGGGACCTGAACGGCGCCGAGGTGCGTCTGCTGCCCTGCCTCGGCGGCTTCGTCGGCGGCGATCTCACGGCCGGCCTCCTCGCCACCGCCCTGCACCAGCGCGAGGGACCGGCCCTGCTCGTCGATCTCGGGACCAACGGCGAGCTCGTGCTCGGCGACCGGCAGGGGCTGCTCGCCGCCAGCACCGCCGCCGGCCCGGCCTTCGAGGGCGCCGGGATCTCGATCGGCATGCGCGCGGCCAGCGGCGCGATCAGCGCCGTCGAGGCCTGCGACGGCGGCTTGCGCTGCACGGTGCTCGGCGGCGGACCGGCGCGCGGCATCTGCGGTAGCGGCCTGGTCGACGCCGTCGCCGCCGCGCTCACGCTCGGCTGGGTGCTGCCCAACGGCCGTCTGGCACCGGGACGGCGCGAGCTGCCGCTCGGCGACGGCCTGGCGCTGACGGCGCGCGATGTGCGCCAGCTCCAGCTGGCGAAGGGCGCGATCGCCGCCGGCATCGTCATGCTGTGCGCGCAGCGCGGCATCGCGCCGTCGGCGGTCGAGCGCGTGCTGCTCGCCGGGGCCTTCGGCAACTACGTCCGCATCCCCTCGGCAGTGCGCATCGGCCTGCTGCCGTTCGCGGTCGAGCGCATCGCGGCCGTCGGCAACACCGCGCTGCGCGGCGCGCGCCTCGCGCTGCACGATGACGACGCCGCCTACACCGCGCTGCGCGCGCGGGTCGCGCACCTCGAGCTGCACCGCCTGCCCGGCTACGAGGAAGCCTTCGCGCAGGCGATGGCCTTTCCGGCGAGCTAGGGCGTCGGCGGCAGGGCGGCGCGCAGGCGCTCCTGCAGGCAGCGCGCCAGCGCGACATCGCGCTCCGTCACCTGGTTGCCGGCGTCGTGGGTCGTCAGCCGGATGCGGACGCGGTTGTAGACATTGCACCACTCCGGGTGGTGGTCGAGGCGATCGATGTCGTCGACGCAGGAGGCGATGAAGGCGATGGCGGCGCGGAAGGAGGCGAAGCGCGCCTCGCAGCAGAGCGCGCCGTCGCGGTACGACCAGCCGGGCAGCGACGCCAAAGCCTGCTCGATCTCGGCGGGCAGCAGTGGACGGATCATGCGCGCAGCGTAGGCCGCCAGCGGCGCGCGCGCGCGCCAGCGCGCGCAGCTTGCTCACGACCAGGCGGGCGGATCGCGGTGCACGATGCGCCACAGATGCAGGCCCTGCGCCGGGGCCTGCTGGCGCGCGGCGCCGACCCGCGCCCCGGCCAGCGCCGCGCGCCACTCGTCGAGCGCGATCGCCCCGCGGCCGACCTGCACCATGCCGCCGACCAGGGCGCGCGCCAGGCGGTAGAGGAAGGCGTCGGCGCACAGCGAGGCGATCCACCACCGCCCGCGCTGCCGCCAGCAGCAGCGGTACACCGTGCACACGCTCGCCGCGCGCCGCTCGCCGCGGCGCACGAAGGCCCGCCAGTCGCGTCGCCCCGGCACCAGGGCGGCGGCGGCCTGCAGGAGCGCGGGCTGAAGTCCCGGCACCCACCAGGCGCGGTCGGCGTGGAAGGGATCGCGCTCGGCTCCGCCGTCGATGACATAGCGGTAGGTCTTGCGCCGCACGCCGTGCACCGCGTGCCAGTCGTCGGCGACGCGCGCCGCGGCGCGTACCGCGATGTCGGGCGGCAGCTGGCGGTTGAGCGCCTGACGCAGGCGCGCCGGCTCCCAGTCCCGGGCGAGGTCGAGATGGGCGAGCTGGCCGTGGGCGTGCACGCCGGCATCGGTGCGCGAGGCGCCGACCGGCCGACCCTGCTCGCCGAGCCGGCGCAGGGCGGCGTCGAGCTCGCCGGCCACCGTGCGCTGCCCGGGCTGCCGCCACCAGCCAGCGAAGCCGCCGCCGTGGTAGGCGATCAGCAGGGCGTAGCGCGGCACGGCGGCCCCTCGTCCGTCGGCTCGAGGCGCACCGCCGGCAAGAGCGGCGCGATCTCGGCGGGCGCGATCGCCGCGACCTCGGCGCGCGCGGCGTTGGCGGCGCCGGCGGCGGCAGCGTAGCGCAGCGCGGTCGCGCTGTCCCAGCCGCTGAGCCGGCCGTGGGCGTAGCCGGCCAGCCAGCAGTCGCCCGAGCCGATCGGGTTGAGCTCCGTGATCGGCGGCGGCACGACGCGCCAGCAGCCCTCCGCCGTCCGCGCCCAGGCGGGGCGCGCGCCGTCGGTGATGTGCAGCTCCGGCACGCGCTCCCAGAGCGCGGCCGCTGCGGCGTACTCCTCGCGGTTCGGCTTGGCCAGCGCCGGCCGGCAGGCGGCGCCGAGCGCCGCCGCCGCGCCGACGCCGTGGCTGTCGAGCCAGCAGGGGACGCCGGCGTCCTCGGCCGCGGCGAGCAGAGCGGGATAGAGCGCGCTCAGGCCGGGGTTGGGCAGCGATCCGCTGATGATCAGCAGGGCGCTGCCCGGCAGGGCGGCGCGGACCGCGGCGACCAGGCGCTCGCCCTCCTCGGCGCTGACCGCGAAGCCGTCTTCGATCAGCGCGCCGTCGGCGAGCTGGAAGCCGAGGCGCAGGCGGGCGGCGGTGCGCACCAGGCAGGGCGTGACGCCGTCGGCGGCGATCAGCCGCGCGAGCTCTTCCGCTTCCCAGCCGCCGCCGAGGCCGAAGGCCAGGCACTGATGGCCGTGGCGGGCGAGGACGCGCGCGACATTGATTCCCTTGCCGCCGGCCAGGCGCACGAAGGGCGGGCTGCGCGTCACCGTCCCGGCGCGCCAGCGCACCGGGCTCTGGTGATCGAGCAGGGGATTGGCGGTGACGGTCAGCACGCGCGCCATGACCGCACGCTACGGCGACAGGCAGGACCGCCAGACATTGTCCATGCGCAGCGGCGGCTAGGGTGTCGGCATGGCGCAGCACATCCAAGTTCGCATCATCTCGCTGCTGGAAGAGGCGGCCAACAGCTTCGAGCAGCTCGAGACCCTCGCTAACCGCACGCTGGCCGAGATTCCCGCCGAGCAGGTGGACCTGATCGAGCTGCGCGCGATCGAGCGCGACTATGTGACGGACGAGAACGAGCCCGGCAGCGAGATGGACCACATCGTGTTCATCAAGTACCGCACCGACAAGCTGGCGATCTGAGCCTAGGCGACGGCCTTGCGCAGCCGCTCGCGCTCCGGCAGGGCGAGCAGGTCGGCGACCGCGGCAGCGATGCGCGCCGCGGCCTGGCCGTCGCCGAGCGCGCTCGGGCGGCGCGCGCGCGGCAGCGGCTCGTCGCGGGCGAGGATCGCGCGCAGGGCCTCGGCGATCGCCGCCGGTTCGCCCGGCGCATCCCAGACGCGGCCGACGCGCAGGCGCCCGCGCTGGCGCTCGCCGACATTGAGCACCGGCAGGTCGAAGCTCGGGGCCTCGAGCAGGGCGCTCGAGGAGTTGCCGACCAGGGCGCTGGCCTGGGCCATCAGGCCCCACCAGCGCTCGCTGCCGAGATCGCCGGCGAGCAGCACGCGGGGATCGGCCGCGGCCCAGGCCTGCCACGCGGCGGCGATCGCCGCGCTGCCGGCATCGCTGTTCGGCCGGGTGATCAGCACCCGCGCTTCGGGCAGCGCGGCGAGCGCGGCGCTGACGCCTTCCCGCACCGCCTGCGCTTCCCGCGCGGGGTCGGCACCGAGCGTCGCCGGGTGCAGGCAGACGAGGACCAGCGGCCGGCCGAGCGGGCCGCCGAGCTCGCGCGCAAGGGTCGTCGCGTCCGGCAGCGCGGCGGCGTAGAGCGCGTCGAGGGCCGGGGCCCCGCTGACGACGATGCGCTCCGCCGGCTCGCCCCAGGCGAGCAGCCGCTCGCGGTAGCTCGGGTGGGCGACGGCGTGCAGGGCGGCGAGGCGGGTGAGGGCGTGGCGGCAGCGATCGTCGATCGCGCCGAGCGTCGTCTCGCCGCCGTGGAGGTGGATCAGCGGCAGCCGCAGGGCGGTGGCGGCGACGCCGGCGGCCAGGGTCTCCAGGCGGTCGCCGACGACCAGCAGGGCCTGCGCGCCGACGGCCGGGAGCGCCTGAGCCAGGCCCTGCAGCGTGCGCCCGGCGGCGGCGGCGATCGCGGGGTCGCTGTCGTTGGCCGGCAGGTCGTCGAGCAGGGCCGCTGGCGGCCAGCGGGCGAGGCTCTCCGGCAGGGCGGCGCGGCGGTGCAGGCCGCCGGCGATCACCGCCACCGGCCAGCGCGCCGCCAGGGCCCGCGCCACCGGCAGCAGGATGCCCCAGTCCTGGCGGCCGCTGGTGTAGATGGCGAGCGCCGCGCTCACGCGAGGTCGTCCCAGGCCAGCAGCTGATCCGCGGCCAGCGCGCGGCGCAGGCAGCGGCCGAGCACCGAGGGCAGGCGGCTGGGCGGGATGCCGGTGCCCGGCCGCTTGGCGGCGAGGTCGCCGGCCTGCAGGCAGTGCCCGGCGGGCAGGTCGCGGGCCGCGACCAGGCTGCGGCGCGCGACGCGCAGGGTGTCGAGCTCGCAGGGCGCCGGCCGCTTGCGGCCATCGCCGAGCGCCGCCTCGACCAGCCGGATCTGGCGGACGAGCTCGGCGAACTCGTCCGGCTCGAGCGAGGCCGCGTGGTCGGGGCCGGGCGCCGCGCGGTCGAGCGTCAGGTGCTTCTCGATCACCGCCGCGCCGCGCGCGACGGCCGCCAGCGCCACCGCCAGGCCGCGGCTGTGGTCGCTCATGCCGACCGGACCGCCGAGCGCCAGGCGCAGGGCGTCCATCGCCCGCAAGTTGCTCTCGGCCTCCGGCGCCGGGTACTGGCTGACGCAGTGCAGCCAGGCGACCGGCGGACGGCCGTGGGCCGCGAGCAGGGCCGCCGCGTCCTCGACCTCGTCGAGCTCGCTCATCCCGGTCGAGACGAGCAGCGGGCGGCCGCTCGCTGCGATCTGGGCGAGCAGCGGGAAGTTGGTGAGGTCGCCGCTGCCGAGCTTCCAGCCGAGGACCCCGAGCTCGGCGAGCATCGCGGCGCTCGCCGCATCGAAGGGCGTGCAGAGGAAGATCAGGCCGGCGTCCTCGGCCGCGCGCTTGAGGGCCGCGAAGTCCTCGGCAGCGAGCTCGAGGCGGCGCAGCATCTCGGCCTGGCTCGCGGCCCCGGTCTGCCGCTGCTGGTAGGCGGCGGTGGCGGCGGCGCCGGTCACCAGGTCGGCGGTGCGGAAGGCCTGGAACTTGACGGCGTCGGCGCCGGCGGCGGCGGCGGCGCGGACCAGTGCCAGCGCGCGCTGGCGGTCGCCGTCGTGGTTGACGCCGGCCTCGGCGATGATCAGGCAGGGGGCGCCGCCGCCGACCTGGCGCGCGCCGAGCGTGTAGGGCCGCTCGGGATGGAGCTCGGCGAGCGCGAGCTCGGCGCGCGCCAGGTCGCGCGGGCGATCGATGTCGATCGCCCGCGCCGCCGGCACCGCCACCGCGCGCGTCCCGGGCACGAGGAAGGACTGCGCCTGGCGCAGGACCGCGGCGCGGATCGCCCAGGCCCCGGCGGGGAACCAGCAGGGCGGCTGCTCCTGCCGCCGCCGCGCCGCCAGCTCCGGCAGCAGCGGCGCGACGCCGTCCGCGCCCTCGCACAGCGCCCAGCTCGGCGGGTGCTCGGGCTCGCTGACCGCCAGCGCCGCCGGCGCCCCCTCGTCGAGGGCGGCGCAGAGGCGCGCCAGGGTCTCGCTGTCGAGCAGCGGCGAGGTCGGCTGCAGCAGCAGCAGGCGGTCGCAGGCCGGAAACTGCGCCAGCTCGTAGAGCGCGACCGCGAGCGAGCTCGCGGTGTCGCTCGCCAGCTCGGCGGGGCGCAGGCGCCGCGGGCGGTCGGCCTCCGGCCAGGCGGCGGCGATCTCCGGGCTGTCGGTCGAGAGATGGAGGACGACATCGCGGCGGCAACGACGCAGGCCGTCGAGCGCGCGATAGGCCCAGGCGACGAGCGGGCGCCCGGCGAGCAGCGCGAGGTTCTTGCCGGGGAAGCCCTTGGAGCCGCCGCGCGCGGTGACGAGCGCGAGGATCATCGGCCGCGCTCCCGCGCCGGCACCCCGAGGACCGTCACCGCCGGCGGCACATCGCGGACGGCGACCGCGCCCATCCCGATCACCGCGTCGTCGCCGACCGCGATGTGGTCGCGCAGGCGCGCGCCGAGGCCGACGAAGACCCGCGCGCCGAGCCGGGCCCCGCCGCCGATCACCGCCCCGGGCGCGATGTGGCTGCAGGCGCCGATCTCGACATCGTGCTCGATCACCGCCGCGCTGTTGATCACCGCGTGCTCGCCGATCCGCGCCGCGGCGTGGACGACGGCGCGGGGGCCGACGAAGACCCCGCGCGCCAGCTGCGCCGAGGGGCTGACCCAGGCCGTCGGGTGGACGATGGTCTGCCACGCCGCCTGCGGGCGCCAGCGCTCGGCCAGGCGCGCGCGCAGGGCGACGGCGCCGACCGCGATGTGCCACGGACAGGCGGCCCAGGGCGGCGCGCCCGCGAGGTCCTCGTCGCTGCCCAGCCGCGGCAGGCGGCAGGCCGCGTCCGGCGGCGCCACCGCGCCGACGACCGAGAGGCCGAGCAGGGTCGCGGCCTCGGCGACGACCAGCGCATGCTCCCCCGCGCCGAGCAGGAGCACGCGCTTCACCCCGGCGCCGTGTTCCACACCGTGTGCCGCAGCTTCCACTCGCCGTTGACGCGCATCCAGAGGTGCGGGCTGCGGAAGCGGTCGGCGAGCCTCAGGAAGCGCTCGCGCGTCATCTCCGGCTCCTCGAAGCGGCGGAAGGCGACGGGGAACTCCTTGGGATCGATCGACAGGTACTGCATCAGCTCGCGCTCGAAGCGCGCCGGCCACTCGCCGTCGAAGCGCCGCACCAGGGCCACGCCCTCCTCGCGGGTGATCTCGCCGTTGCGGATCTCCTGCGCCGCGTCGTAGGTCGCGCGGCCGATGCCGAACTTGATCCAGGTCGTCCAGTAGTGCAGGTCGTCGACCTTGTCGTCGATCGAGTTGTACTTCGAGTAGGTGCCGGGCGTGCGCTCGGGGCTGGCCTGGAAGCCGCCATGCTCGACGGCGTAGTAGTAGGCGCCCTGCGGGTGCCACTTGAGGTAGTAGCCGAGGTAGTGCACCTGCACGCCGGCGGCCTTGAGCCGCGCCGGATCGACCGGCATGTAGGGCTCGAGGTCGTTGCGGCACAGCCCGTAGCGCTCGATCAGGTCCTTGACCGAGGTGCCGCCGAAGAACACCTCGTCGTCGGCGCTCGTCGCATAGTAGCGCCAGTCGCGCTCGGCCTTCTCGGTGTCGGCCTGCGGGTTGCCGTACTCGGCCTCGTTCTCGCCGTAGAAGACGAGCGGGATGCCGAACTGCACGGCGAGCTTGGGGGCGAGGAACTTCTGGCCGAGGATGAAGGGCTGGAAGGGGTGGAAGAGGTTGTCGACGGCGAGGCGGGTGAGCAGGCGATGCACGCGGCCGTTGGGGTGGACGAGGATGTTGTCGAAGCCAGCGTGGATCCAGGCCTGGTGGTTCTTCCACCCCCAGTCGGTGTAGAGGTGCGGGGCCCAGGTGACGGTCAGCGGGTGCATCCCGTACTTGTACTTCAGCTGATGCGCGGCGTAGAAGCTGTCCTTGCCGCCGGAGCCGGGGACCAGGCAGTCGTAGCCGCCGTCGTGGCGGCGGTAGCGGTCGCAGAGCTGGCGCAGCTCCCACTCTCGGCGCTCCCAGTCGATGCGCGTGCGCTTGGCTTCGGCGACGCGGCAGGCGTCGCAGACGCCCTCGTCGTCGAAGTGGATCGTCTCCTTCTTGGTCTCGCGCGTGTGCTTGAACTCGACCGCGCTGTTCGGGCGCTGGTTGGAGATCACGCAGCGCGTGCAGAAGCGGACGGTGCGCGGCAGGCCGTAGAAGGGCTCGATCATCGACAGGTCGGCATCGGGGGCGTAGGGGTCGCTCATCAGCATGCCGATAGCATAGGCGCGATCGGCTGCTGGGCCAGCGAGGAGCGAGCGTCGCTGCGGCGAGCGTCGCGTTGCACGGCAGCGCGCGCTGACAGGCTGAAGCCATGGCTGCTGCGGCGCCGCGCGCGCTTCCCTTGCTCCTTTGCTCCGCCCTGCTCGGCGCCGGCGAGGCGCTGCCGGTGCGCGCGGTCACGCTCTCTACGAGCGGTGTCGGCTGGTTCGAGCACGCGGCGACGATCGACGGCGAGGCCGAGGCCGAGCTGCGCTTTCGCGCCCGGCAGATCAACGATGTGCTGAAGAGCCTGGTCCTGCAGGACCTCGGCGGCGGCACGATCAGCGCCGTCAGCTACCCCTCGCAGGAGCCGCTGGAGCGGCGGCTCAGGAGCTTCCAGGTCGACATCAGCGGCAATCCCTCGCTGCCCGAGCTGCTCAACCAGCTGCGCGGCGCGCGCGTCGCGGTCAACGTCGGCGACGCCAGCCTCGAGGGCGTGATCCTCGGCTGCGAGGCCCGCCAGCGCGTCAGCGGCGACCAGAGCGAGACCCAGTGGTTCCTCAACCTCCTGGTCGAGGGCGCGATCCGGCCGCTGCCGGTCGCCGAGCTGCGCCAGCTGCGGCCGCTCGACGAGCGGCTGCGCGAGGAGCTGGCCAAGGCGCTGGCCGCCCTGGCCTCGGCCCGCGATCAGGAGCGCACCCCGCTGCGCCTGCGCTTCAGCGGCCAGGGCAAGCGCCTGGTCCGCGTCGGCTATGTCGTCGAGGCCCCGGTGTGGAAGGCGAGCTACCGCCTGCTGCTCAAGGACGGCGGGGCCGCGCACCTGCAGGGCTGGGCGATCGTCGAGAACACGACCGAGAGCGACTGGCAGGAGGTGCGCCTGACGCTGGCCAGCGGGCGCCCGATCTCCTTCGTGATGGACCTCTATCAGCCGCTCTACATCGAGCGGCCGGTCGTCGAGCTGCCGCGCCAGGCCGGCGTGCGTCCCCTCGCCCATGAGGGCGGGGTGGCGCCGCCGCAGTCGCCGGAGATGGCGCCGCCCAAGGCGGCGGCGCGGCGCGAGCGGAAGGCCGAGGCGGCGGTCGCGATGGCGGCGACCGCCGAGCGCCAGCTGGCCGCCGAGCCGGCCTTCGATGCCGCGGCTTCGGTGCCGATCGCGACCACCGCGACCCAGGATCTCGGCGAGGTCTTCGCCTACGAGATCGCGCGCGCGACGGTGCCGCGCCAGGGCAGCGCGATGATCCCCTTCGTCGGCGTCGATCTGCCAGCCGAGCGGCTGGCGATCTATCGGCGCAGCGTGCACGCCCGGCACCCGCTGGCCGGCGTGCGCATCAGCAACCGCAGCGGCTCGCACCTCGCGCCCGGCCCGGTGACGGTGTACGACAGCGGCGTCTATGTCGGCGAGGCCCAGCTGACGGCGCTGCCGCCCGGCCAGCAGCGCCAGCTGTCGTACGCGCTCGAGCAGCGCGTGATCGTCGATAGCGAGCGCAGCAGCGAGCGCCTGCTGCGCAGCCTGCTGCGCCTGGTCAAGGGCCTGGCAGAGGCGCGCTGCGAGCAGCGGCGCGCCCGCGTCTATCAGATCAGCAACCAGGGTCCGCAGCCGCGGCGCGTCGTCATCGAGCACCCGCGCGCCGGCGGCGAGTGGGAGCTCGCTGAGACCCCGCCGCCGCTCGAGCAGACCGCCGAACTCTACCGCTTCGAGATCGAGGTGCCGGCGCAGGGCAGCCGCGAGCTGCGCGTCACCGAGAGCCGCCGCTACCACGAGAGCCTGGCCCTGCTCGATGGCGAGGAGGACCGCATCGCGCTGTTCCTCGACGGCTACGAGCTGCCGCCGAGGCTGCGCGAGGCCCTGCTCAAGGCGCGGGACCTCGCCGAGGCCTGGCGCGCGCTGCAGCGCCAGCGCCAGGAGCTCGCCAGCGAGATGCGCGCGATCGGCGACGATCAGGAGCGCATCCGCCGCAACCTCGGCGCCGTCGACCGCGGCAGCGAGTATGCGCGCCGCCTGCACGCCAAGCTCAGCGAGCAGGAGACGCGGCTGGAGGAGCTGCGCGCGCGCGACGAGCGTCTCGCCGCCGAGGCGCGGGCGGCGCGCCAGCGCCTCGCCGACTACCTCGCGCAGCTGTCGATCGAGTGAGCGCATGCCCGCTGACATCGCGCCGCGCGGCGAGCCCGGGGAAGTCGAGCGCCTGATCGCCTGGAACGAGCAGGGCCTGGCCCTCGCCATCGCCCAGGAGCACGCGAGCGGCGAGATCCTGATGGTCGCCTGGATCGACCGCGAGGCCCTGTGGCGGACCCTGACGACCGGCTGGGCGACCTACTGGAGCCGCAGCCGCGGGCGGCTGTGGGTCAAGGGCGAGGAGAGCGGCTTCCGGCAGCGCGTGGTCGAGGTCCGCCTCGACTGCGACGGCGATGTCGTGCTCTACCGCGTCGAGGCCCCGGGCCCGGCCTGCCACCAGCGCCGCCGCTCCTGCTTCTCGCACCGCGTCGAGGCCGACGGTTCGGTACACACCGACCGCCCGGTCATCGCCTGAGACGCGCGCTGCAGCTGGCGCAGCTCCGGCCAGAGGTCGCCGACGATGACGGCGAGCATGCAGCCGGCGGCGGCCATCAGCGCCCAGGGCAGGACAGCGGCGCTGAAGGTCGCGGCGCTGGCGCCGACGATCGCGCCGCCGATCTCGGCGACGCCGCTGAGCTGCCCGCGCCAGAAGGCCTGCCAGCGGCTCGCCCCCTCATGGCGCAGGGGGGCGGCGACCAGCGCGCCCTCGGCGGCGTTGTGCACCGCCATCGCGACGACCAGCATTCCGGCCCCGGTCGCCGCCGTCGCATCGCCCTGGGCGCCGGCGACGACCCCCAGGCCGAGCGCCATCCCTTCCGGGATGTGGTGCAGCGTCATCGCCCAGAACAGCTGGCGGCCGAGCGCGGGGCGGTGGTCGAGGTCGATGCGGGCGCGGATCGCCCGCGCCAGCCAGATGCCGGCAGCCGCGGCCAGCGCCAGGCCGAAAAGCGCCACCCAGAACGGGGCCTCAGCGCGCGCCAGATCCCAGGCCGGCCAGGCCAGGCCGAAGAGCGCGGCCCAGCCCATCAGGCCGGCGGCGATCGCCAGCAGGACCCCGAGCGTGCGCGGCCCCGGCCGCGGGGTCAAAGCGGCCAGCGCGGCGCCGCTCGCGGTCGCCGCCCAGGTCAGGCCAGCGGCGGCTGTGGCCAGAATGACCGCTTCCATGCCTGCACTTTAGCATGATGTATGCCAGCGCGCCATTGATCCCTCCAAGAGCTTCTATCGGCGGCGTCTATGGACAGTGCCATCGCGGCCATGGGAGGTGCGAAGGTGAGAGCACAGCTTCGGACGCCGAACGCAAACTGGGATTGACGACGCGGGAAGGTGCCTATCCTCCCTAACGAGGAGGTTCCTATGAATCATCGACGTACCATGATGCTGTCGGCCGCACTGGCGGTGCTCTCCTTCACCGCCACCGGTTGTAGCCAATCCCGGCAATACGTGTGGGGCGGCAGCCTCGGGCCCGTGACGGGAACGACCGAGATCCCGCTGGAAATCCTCGGAGAAACCAGTGGCACTGCCACATCGACCGTCTATACCCTGTTCGGGTTCATCAAGTGGACCTCGGGCGACAACCTGGTCGGCATCAACGGCGGCGGGCTCTACGGCTTCGGGTTCACCATCCCCTTCCTCGGCAATCTGATCGGTCCGCAGGCTGACGACATGGCCGTCGAAGGGGCCAAATACCGGGCGATCGAGGCGGTCCCACGCTGCTGCGGCTTGGTCGACACCCACATCAAGGTCGACAAGGAGTGGTTCGATATCTTGATCTTCTCGCGGACGACCGCGACCGCGACAGCCCGCGGCGTGGCCTACGGTGTGAAAGTCGGCCAGGTCCAAGCGCCCGTGCGCGTGCCGATGGGCAACTATGCAGCGCCAGCACCCGAGTCGCAGCCTCAGCCAGAAGCCGCCCCAACCCCGACATCGGCCCCGGCGCCTGCGCCCGCGAGGCCGGCAGCGTCAGCTGCCCCACCGCCGCAGCCCGCGCGTCCGCCAGCTGCTGGGACGCAACAGCCCTCGCAGCGTCCGCCGAGCGCTCCGGCCGCCGGGGCGCAGCAGCCACAGCGTCCGCCGCGCTAAACCCGCCTGGCAGCAGCTGGCCCTCGCTGTTCTACGACGCGCGCGCTGGGCGTAAGTGACATTGCGCGACGATGTCGTGCCAGCCGCGCTGGCGGCGAGCGAGGGTCAGCAGCGCTGCGGGCGCGAGCAAGCCGGCGAGCAGCCAGCGCAGCGCGGCCTGCGGCAGCGTCGGCAAGCTTCCGTCGAGGCGCACGATCTCGAGGTGCAAGCGACGATAATGCCAGGGTCCGCCGTGGGTGGCGGTCGGCAGGGCGTAGTAGAAGAGCCAGACGCTGACCCAGGACGCGACCATCGCCGCGATGGTCAGGCAGGCGATGCCGAGCGCGGCGCTGCTGGCGCTGGCGGCCAGCGGCAGGTCCTGCCAGGCGGAGAGCAGGGCGCCCGGCGACCAGGGCAGAGGCGGGGCCGCGCGTTCGATGCTGCGGTCCCAACGCATTCCCGCCACGCCCAAGGCAGCGGCGCTGCCGATCACCGCCAGGACCCAGGAACTCAGCGCGAGCAGGGCGGCGAGGGCGGCATCGAGGCCCGCGGCCTGCCAGCGACGGCGGACAGCGCGGCCGCTCGCCGGCTCCAGGGCGGAGGTCGGCGGCGCGGCGACGGTCACCGGGGCGCCGACTTCCGTCGTCGCGGCCGCGGGACGGGGAGCGAGCGCTGGCGCGCTTGCCGCCGGCTCCTGCAGCGCCGAGGCGGCGATCTCCGGCGAGGAGTTCGGCAGCAGCTCGGAGCCGCGCGCTGCGGCCTGCGCTTGTTGGAGCGCTTGCCGGATCGCCGGCGCGATTTCGCGATGGGTCGTCGGCCGTTCCGCGGCCATCGCCGGCAGCATCGCTTCGGTGTCGGCGTGGTCGTCGGCGGCGGGCGCGGCGCGGTTGGTGACGGGCGACCGTGGATGCGGCAGGGTGACATCGATGCTGACCATCAGGACGAGCGGGCCGCAGACCAGCACTTGCCCATGCCGCAACTCGCAGCGGCCGCTGATGCGCTTGCCCTCGACGAACACGCCGTTGCGCGAGCCGAGGTCCTCGACCCACAGGCGATGCTCGCCGACGATCAGCCGCGCGTGCACGCGCGAGACCCGGGGATCATCGAGGCGCACCGCGCAGTTCTTGCCGCGGCCGAGGAAGCACTCCCCAGTCGGCAACAGCCAGCTGCCACAGGTTCCGTGCAGGCGGACGGCCATGGAATGATGCAGAAAATTTTAGTCGAGCAGGCGCGTTCGCACTGAGAAAGCAGCGTTACCGATCGCGCGCGACAGCGCAGCGCGTGCGCCGGCCGTTGACGCTCCGCCGCGGCCGGACCCGGCGACGGCGATGATCGCGAGGTCGACGCCGCTGGGCGCTGACCGCAGCCAGTCGCTCATGCCGCCCCCATCGCTTGCCGGAAGCGCTGGGTGGGCGTTGGCGCCGGCAAGAAGATCGTGACCTCGGTTCCTCGCCCGGGGGTCGAGGAGATGCGCAGCACGCCCTCATGATCGCGGACGATGCGGCTGACGATCGACAGTCCCAGGCCCGTCCCCTGCGGCTTGCTCGACCAGAAGGGCGTGAACACCTTCGAGAGGTGCTCCGACGGGATGCCGACGCCGGTATCGCTGACGACCAGGCGCAGCGCGGGGACATCGAACGGATTGTCGCCTTGGGCGAGCTGCGCCGAGATTGCGAGGCGGCGCTCCGCGGTCTGGCGCATCGCCTCGATCGCGTTGAGCGCGAGATTGATCAGGGCCTGCCGCAGCTGCTCGGGGTCGGCTTCGCACGGTGGCAGGTGCGGCGCGCAGTCGCTGACGATCGCCAGTCCCGGCGGCAGATCCGGGCGCAGACGCAGCAAAGCGACGACCCCGCTGATGACTTCTGCGATCTGGCAGGGCCGGCGCTGCGGCGGCGGCATGCGCGACAGCGCGAGGAACTCGCTGACGATCCGCTCGAGGCGGTCGGCCTCGGCGACGATCATGCGGGCGAGCGCGGCGTCGTCCGCTCGACCATGATCGCTGGCGGCTTCCGCGAGCTCCTGGGCGCAGCCGCGCAGGCTGGTCAGCGGATTGCGCACTTCGTGGGCGATGCCGGCCGCCATCTCGCCGAGCGCCGCCAAGGCCTCCGAGCGCTTGGCGGTGTTCTCGAGCAGCCGCAGGCGGGTTTCATCGGCGATCACCAGGATGCGGCCGACGCTGCGTCCCCTGCGCCCGTGCAGCTCGCCGACGCGCAGCACGAGCTCGCGGCCATCGGCGGTCGTGTGGCGCAGCCAGTTCGGAACCCGCTCGCCGAGCAGCAGGATCTGGGCTTGCGGCAAGATCTCGAGCGAAAGCGGCGCGCCGACGGCTGGCGTCTCGCGGATGCCGAGCAGGCGCAGCGCTTCCGCATTCGCGTACAGCAGGCGCTGCTGGTGATCGACGGCGAGCACGCCTTCGCCGAGCTGCTCGAGCATGCTGTCGGCGACGAGGCGCTGCTCGCTGGCGCGGCGCACGAGATGGGCGGCAAGCGCATCGACGACGAACAGCCCCGGGATCTGCAGGATGAGGTGCGCGAGGACGCGCGCCGGCGTTTCGCCGACCGCGGGAGGCTGTGCCGGCAGGAGGCCGAGCGCCTGGTCGGTGAGCGAGAGCGTGGCGATGACCCCGAGCACGGTGCTCGCCAGCGCCGGCAGCAGGAAGGGCACATATCCGGGCAGGACGACATTGCCGATGACGACCAGAGCGAAGAGCAGGGCGACGACCGGCGAGGTGACGCCCCCGCTCCACAGCACGAGCAGGCCGATCCACACGAGATCGCAGACCAGATGGAAGGCGAGCTGCCAGCGCGCGCGCACCCACGGCACGGTCAAGGCGAGGACGCCGGCGAACAGGCTGACCGCGATGATCAGGATATGCTGCCAGGCCTGCCACGCCTGCGGCGTCTGGCTCGGAACGCCGAGCGTGACCGCCGCGAGCGCGATCGCGACCAGCAGCAAGCGCAGCAAGGCCAGCATGCGCGCTTGCGCCGCGATTCCGGCGGTCATATCGCCTCCGCGCCGCTATTCCGGCCCCTTGATGCGCGCGAGGATGCCGATCTTGGCGAACTGCGCCTTGGCGGCTTCGGCCTCTTCGCGGCTGACCCCTCTCAGCACCTGGATGATCATCTTGCGCGTCAGCGCATCGGCCTCCGCCGGCGTGATCTTGGCGATCTCGGCGATCAAGGCGGCGGCCTTCTGGCGCCGCTCCTCGTCGATCACCTTGGCGATGAACAGCGAGTAGCCCTGCTGCGCGGCGACCGGCGCGTGGGAGCCGCTGCCGGCGCCGATCGGCTGTCCTTCCTCGGGCAGGATGCGGTTGAGGATCGCGGTGATGTCTTCCGGGGCCGGGGCCGCGGGGGCAGAAGCGTCATCGGGGAACAGCTCGTTGAGCCGCGCCATCGCATCCTGCGCCGGGCGCACCTGGCGCGAGGTCGTTCCCGGTTCGCTGGTCGGCGGCGCCGCGGGCGCCGTGCGCAGGATCCGGCCGGTGCCCGGCGAAGCGGCCGGCGGCGGAGCGGTGGCGGCCGGCAGCGCCGCGACCCCGAAAGGCGTGATCTCGGGCATCGCCGCCGCGGTGAACGCAGCCCGTCCTACGGGCTTGCCTTCCAGGGCGCTGACGAGGAGATCGATCAGCTTCGCCTGGCCGCCGCCGGGCACGGGGATGCTCCACTGCCAGTCGGTCACCCACTCGGTCAGCTCGCGGCGGAACACCTGCGGCCGCCGCGGCCAGTCGATCTTCGGCAGCTCGGGGAGCGCGGTCGGCGAGACCTCGACGCGCGCCCCGAGGACGGCGAGGGCGCGGGTCAGCAGCAGCATCGCCGCCGCCTCCTCGCGGCCGAGGCCGCCGAGCAAGACGATCGGACAGCTGGCGACGATCTGCTGCGCCGTGTGTTCCTTGAGCGAGAACAGCTTGCCGATGAAGGCCGCCGCGCTCTCGCGGTGGCTCTCGGGACAGGCGCGCAGGACCAGGGTGTAGTCCGTCGACATCGCCAGGGCAGAGAATCGTTCCTACGTGCCTCGTCTGTCAATGCGGCGCGCGGCGCAGCCAGGCGACGAGCCGCCCGCGCTGATCCTCCGCTCCACCGAGGCCGGGCCAGACCTCCTCGAGGAGGAGCTGACAGCCGCGGGCGAGCGCCGCCAGCTCCTCGCGCGCGTAGAGCCGGACGGACTCCCGCCAGTGGCAGGGCAGGCCCTGCGGCGGCACCGCGAGCACGGTCTTTTCCACCCGCTGCCCGTGCAGCCGCCGTCGCTCGTGTACCGTCCATCCGTGCGCCGTGGTCCGCACCGTGTGCTCGCGCAGCTGGGCGCGCAGCGACGCGGGATCCGGCTGGTCGAGAACCAGCCAGCCGCCGGGCGCCAGCAGGGCGGCGAGGGCCGCGAGCAGGGCGGCGTTGTCGTCCTCGCTGCCGTAGCCGAAGACGGTGAACAGGCAGAGCACGGCGCCGCAGCCGCCGGCGAGAGGCGGACGGCGCAGGTCGCCCTGGCAGACCCGGCCCTGCACGGCGGCGCGCCGGGCGGCGACCCGCAGCAGGTCGCGCGAGAGATCGCAGCCGACCGCCGGCAGACCGGCGGCGCGCAGGGCCGCGAGGTGGCGGCCGGCGCCGCAGCCAGCGTCGAGGATCGGCCCCCGGGCCTGGCGCAGGCGCGGCAGCAGGCCGGCGACATCGCGCGCCGCCTCGGCATCGTCGCGGTGGGCATACACTTCGAGGTAGGCCGCGTGGAAGGCCTCGTCCCACCAGGGGTCGCTCATGCCGCGAGGGCCTCGCACAGGTCGGCGAGCACCTCGAGGGCGCCAGCGGCGCGCAGGGCCTCCGGCGCGACCTGCGCGCTGGCGACGGCGAGCGTCCGGCAGCCCGCGCGCTGCGCCGCCAGCACGCCCGGCACGCTGTCCTCGATCGCGAGACAGCGCGCCGGCGGCGCGCCGAGCCGCTGGCAGGCAAGCAGATAAGCATCGGGATGCGGCTTGCTGCGCCAGACATCCTCGCGACACACCCGCTGCGGCAGCAGGCGCTCCAGGCCCGCGCTGGCGAGCAGGGCTGCCGCCACCCAAGCCTGGGCCGAGGTGACGAGGCAGCAGGGGATGCCGCGGGCGCGCGCGCGTGCCAGCAGCTCGCGGGCGCCACGGCGGGTCGGCACGCCTTGCGCCTGCGCGAGCTCGACCAGCAGCCGCGTCTTGGCCGCGATCCAGTCGCGCGGATCGGCGTCGCGGCCGTGCCGGGCGATCAGCCGGGCGTAGAGTTCACGGTCGCCTTTGCCGATGTTGGCGAGCAGCTCCTCGTCGCCGATCGCGATCCCGACGCTGGCGAGGAAGCGCCGGTGGGCCTCCATGTGCAGCGGCTCGCTGTCGAGCAGGGTGCCGTCGAGATCGAGCAGCAGGGCGGCGAGCATGTCGCGAGTGGACACGGCGCCAGCCCCGTTCAACTCGCCGCCGATGGCGGCACGCATCACGCTGGTCGGCATGCGCGGCTGCGGCAAGAGCAGCGTCGGCCGCGCGCTCGCCGAGCGTCTCGGCTGGCCCTTCGTCGATGCCGACCGCGAATTCGAGCTTCGCGAGCAGCAGAGCATCGCCGCCTGGTTCGCGCAGCGCGGCGAGGCCGCGTTTCGCGCCGCCGAGGCCGAGCTGCTGGCCGAGCTGCTGCAGCGCCCCGCGCCCTGGGTGCTGGCGACCGGCGGCGGCGTCGTGCTGCTGCCGGGCAACCGCCAGCGCCTGCGCGCCGCCGGCGGCCTGGTCGTCTACCTCGAAGCGCCGCAAGCGGTGCTCGAGGAGCGCCTGGCGCGCGACCCCGGGCGCCGCCCGAGCCTCACCGGGCGCCCCCTCGCCGAGGAAGTCGAGAGCGTGCTCGCGCAGCGTGCCCCGCTCTACCGCGAGGTCGCCGATCTGAGCGTCGCCAGCGATCGGCCGCTGGCGGACATCGTCGCCGAGATCGTCGCCGCCCTGCCCAGCGCGCGCTAGCGGCCGGACGGAGAACGATTCTAGACACGATGCAAGCTGCACAGCGCGCGTCACTCGAGATTGGCGCAGGGCAGCGCAGCGGGCTTGCGCGCGTTCGTTCAATTCTCAAGCTGCTCAGATGCCGCCCAACTCCCGACCTCGCCCCTCCGGCCCGCCGATCGTCGGCATCGTCGTCGCCGTCATTGCGATCGCCGTCCTGATCGTCGCCTACCTCTATGCGACGAGCAAGAAACACGAGGCTCCGGCCCCGGCGCAGGCTCCGGCACCGCCGCCCGCAGCACCGGCCGCGCCGGCTCCCAAGGCTCCGGCGGCTCCGCCGGCAGCAAGCACAGCAAGCAGCGCCACCCAGCCGGCGCCCGAGCCTTCGGCTCCGGCCGCCGGTCCGCTCGTCATCTCGCTCGATCCCGCGATGTGGCTGTGCCCCCAGCCCTGGGAGACCGAGGTCAAGCTGGAGGAGGGCGGCAAGGTCC
>JANWWU010000049.1 GCA_025055595.1 Planctomycetota bacterium
TGTCGCCTTCGTCGATGGGCATGTCGAATCAGTCCGCGCAAAAGTTGACCCGAATGGCAATACCAGCGGATGGACGCACAATCAGGACCTTGACAAAAGTGACGCTGGCAAATGGGAAAGCGATCTGAACACCGATGCTGATACAAAACTGGCCGGTGATAACATTTATTCTCAACTGCAAGATGGTGGGCTTCCGACGCAACCAGGTCGTGGTTCGACTACGCGTGCATGGGTGAAGTAGTGCACACGCAAACGATGGTTTCTTGCGATCAGGCGCTCTTTCTGATTCGCGCGAGAAGATAATTGACATCTCGACTCCAGCTCATGAGCCTCTCGCAGTAGGTCACACGACTGCTGACGCAGGCCTTGAGTGAGCCAACGGCCTACGAGTGCAGCAGCGCTCGCGCCTCGCGCGCCGGGTCCTCGGCACCGCGGTGCTCGCCAGCAGCACCTCAATCTCCGCCCGCGCCGCCTCGATCCAAGCAGTGTCTGCACATGCCTCCCTCCCGCGGCCGCGGCGGAAGCGCGGTTCGTCGGCCAGCTCCCGGCTCGAGCGCACAGCCCCTCCTGCTGCGCCGCCCTGCGGGCCGCATCACCCCGCTGCGCTGGGCGCGAGGGCTGCCAGCACCGCGCCGCTGGCCAGCGCTGCGGCACGGACACTGCCGGCGTCGTGCGCGGTCGGCGATGGACCGCTCGGCGAAGCGCAGCCACGGCAGCCCGGTCAGGCGCTGCGGGGCCAACGCGCCCAGCGGGTTGGCTGGACAGCTGCGCCGTGTGCCGCCGCCGCGCCGATGAAGGCTGGCGCATGTACAAGCCGCTAGGCTTTCAAGCCGATCAGCGATTGTGCCCGGCGCTCGCGCGTCAAGATTGCTGGGTGAGCCGATGCGCGCGCTGTCGACCCTCGCGAGCCTGTCGCTGATCGCGCTGCTGGCGCTGGGCGAGCCGGGGGCGCTGTCGGCTGCCGACGCCGACCCTTGGCCGGCGCCCGACACGATCGTCGACGATCGGCCCGGGATCGTGCGCTACCGCGCCATCGCCACCGCCGGCGACGCCGAACACGCGCGCCAGGCCGCGCTCGCCCGCGCCATCCGCGCCTTGGCGCAGGCACGGCGCGTGCAGGTGACGGCGCGGACGACGGAAGACACCTGGGAGCGCACGCAGGAGCAGCGCTGGGGCTCGGAGTTCGCGCAGCAGACGGAAATGCGCAGCGAGGCGGCGATCGTCGGACTGCGCACGCGCGGCGAGCGCCAGCGCCGCGTCGCCAACGGCGTGGAGGTCGACCTCTTGGTGGAGGTCGATGAAGACGAGATCTTCCCGCACCGTGCGCTGCAGCGCGCCTCCCAGGCCGCCACCGCCGCCGAACGCTGTCGGGCGCTCCTCGAGCTGCTGGCGCAGCGCTGGAACGCCGGCCGCTGCGATCTGGCGGCGGTGGCGGCAGACGCGGCGGTGCGCCAGGGCGATGACGCCGGTCCCCCGTGGCGCGCGCGTGCCCGCTGGGAACGCGCGCGCCTGCGCGCGGAGCTCGGCCGCTATCAAGAGGCGCTCGACGACCTCAGCGCGCTGCGCGAGGATCCGGCAGCCGCCGACGATGCGCAAGCCCAGCAACGGCTGCAACGCGAGATCGAACGGCAGGCCCGCACGGTGGCCGAGATTCCGGCGCTGCTGGCGCAGCTGGCGCAGGCAGCGCACCGGCCGCAGCGGTTCTCGGTCGAGGTCGTGCCGAGCGCAAGCGCCGTCGAGGTGCGCTGGCAGCTGCATGGCGAAGAGGCGGTGTTCGTGATGTTCATCGCCGACGAGCGCGAACTGATGGTCTGCGAACCGCGCGGCAGCCAGCCGCTATCCGGCAGCGGCAGCTTGCGCTTCGCGCGCTTCCCGGCGCGGGTGTGGTGCTGGGCCCTGGCGCCAGACAGCCAAGTGCTGGCGGCGGTCCGCGCGATGCGCCATCCGCGCATCGCGCTCCGCGGCGAACTGCCGGTCAGCGCGCGCCTCGAGTGGCACGGCCTGCTGCAGGGCCTGCGCCGCGCCGCGCAGAACCGGCTTCCACCGCCTGCCGTCGCTTGGGAGCTGCGATGATCGTCCGCCTCGCGATCGCCTGCGTCTGGCTGGTCGGCAGCGTCCTGGCGGCTGCGGAAGGCGCCCTGCGTTGGGAAGGCAGCGAGCGGCGTCATGTGCCGGCGCTCGTCGTCCTGGCGGTGGTCGCCGATACCTACGAGGCCGAGCCGCAAGCTTGGAACCTGCCCGGGGCGCGGGCCTGCAGCGAGCGGTTTCTGTCCGCGCTGCGCAGCGTCGCCGGGCTGGAGGAGCAGATGATCCGCGTCCTCAGCGGCCGCGATGTGCATCATCGCGCCATCGCCAGCGCCATCGAGGGGTGGAGCCAGCTGGAGCCGGGGCGCCCGCTGACCGCGCTGATCTATTGGATCGGGCATGGCTGGACGCAGGACGGGCAGCTGCGGCTGATGACGCACTTCACCCGTCAGGAGCGCAGCGCTGACGGACAGGGCCTGGCGCGCTGGCAAGAGACGATCGCCGTCAGCGAGCTGCACGGCTGGCTGAACCAGCTGGCGACGATCCGCGAGCGCCAGGGCGGCAGCCTGGAAGCGGCCTGCATCTACCAGGTATGCCGCCCGCAGGTGCTGTTGCCGCCCGACCCCGTCCCGGTCCTCGAGAGCGATCGCGTGTGGCAGCTGTTCGCGGTGCCCGCCGGCCGCTTCGCTCCGGCCCCGGCCCTCGACGGCAGCGACGACTTCGTCCTGGCCTGGTCGGAGGTCCTGCGTCGGCTGGCGGAGCTGCATCGCGGCGTGCGCCTGGTCGACATCCACCGCGAGCTGGTGGCGCAGATGCGTGCGCGCCAGCGCGAGGCGCCGGAGCTGACGCGCCCCCGGCAGGCCGCGGTCGCCAACGGTCCGCTGCTGCTGCCGCCGCAGCGGATCAGCTTCGAGCTCGGGGTCGTCGACGCGCTCGCCCCCGGCTCGCCGGTCGCCCAGGCCGAGATCAACCTCTCCGGCCGCAGCCAGGCCCTGTCCTCGGGAACCGCCCTGCTCGAAGAGGTGCCGACCGGCGACAAGCATCGCCTGGTCGTCAGCGCTGCCGGTTATGTGACGCTGTCGCAGGAGCTCGCGCTGACGCGCGCGCATCATGGGCGTCGCCTGATCGTCGCCCTGCTGCCCGCCAGCTGGATCGTCCGCGGACGCATCGATGGGCTGGCCGAAATCGAGGCCCGCGGCGAGCTCGGGCGCCTGCGGCAGGGGGTGCACAGCGCGCGCGCCAGCACCGATGCCTTGGGCAACTTCGAGCTGCGCCTGCCGCTCGATGCCGGAAGCGTGCGCTTGGCGTTCCAGCGCGGCGGCGTCACTGTCAGCGAAGTCCCGCTGTCGGCGCCGCTCGCCGCCGATGCGGATGCCTACGGCAATCGGGTGCTGGATCTGGGGCAGGTCTTCGTGCAGCAGGCGGGCTTCAGCGATCGCCTGGATCGGCTCGCGCAAGCCGCGATACGCGATCCGGACGACTGGCGCTTTGTGCCCAGCGCCGTGCGCCGCGTCACCGAGGAGGGCGCGCCCACGCTGCCGCGCGAAAAGGCCGAGCTGTGGCAGATGGCGCAGCAGGCGGTGCAGCAGCAGCACTACGAGCTGGCGCTGGCGCGCCTGCGCGCGATCTGGTTGGGCAGCAGCGGGCCGACGAAGGATCTCTTGGCGCGCTGGCTGGCCTGGGTCTGGGTGCAGCTGTACTGCCAGCGCGAGGCCGCAGCGATCTTCGCCAAGGTCGAAGCCGCGCGCGAGGATGGCGACTACGCGCCGCGGGCCCTGGCCAGCCTCGGGATGGCGCGCGCGCTCGCGCAGCTCGACCACCTGAGCGAGGTCGGCTTGCAAGACGCGGCGCAGCTGCGGACGATCGTCGGACTGCTGCAGGCGCTCGCGCAGCGCGAGCAGCAGTACCGCGAGCTGCTCGAATCCGCGGTGCACCAGACTTGCGTCCAGCAACGCTATGCCTTGGCGGCGCGCACGCTGCGCCGCCTGGTCGCCGCCGAGCGGCACGGCGATGTGATCCTGCTGGCACGCGCCTGCATCGGCATTCGGTGGTCAGACCCGGCCTGGCAAGAGGCGCGCGACCAGGCCGCGCAGCGCGCGGCGCGCGTGCTGATCCAGCGCGCGAGCCGTCTGGCGATCGAGAGCAACAGCGAGGCGGTGTGGCAAGCGTATGATCGCCTCGTCGAACGGCTCTCGCCGTGGCAGGCCGCCATCAAAGACGAGCTGGCGGAGACCGCCGCCGAGCGCCTGCCGATCGCCGCGCGCCGGCACTGGCAGGAGTCGCGGACGGCGCTCGCGGCCGGCGCCAGGGGCTGGGCTCGCGCCTTCAGGGCCCTGTGCGAGGCCGATGCCGCCGGTCTCACGCCGCGCTACCAGCGCCAAGCCGATGCCGAGCGCCGGCAGCTCGCCCTCGAGCTCTACCTGCTCGCCGAAGCCGAGGCGAGCCATGAAGAAGCGCTGGCCTATCGCCTGCCGGCCGGCCCGCAGCGCGAGCAGCAGATCGGCCGCGCCATCGCCCGGATTGCTGCTGCGCGCGCCTGGTGGCCCGATGCCTGCGACCGCTTGGCGGCCTGGGCCGCCTTGCTGCCGCAGCACCCGCACATCATCGCCTATCGCAGACAATACGAAGCGGCCGATGCGCGGTGGCGACAGCTGCGCGAGCACCTGCCGCAACTCGGCAACAACCCGCAGCTGCGTCTGCAGCTCAGCCAGGAGCTGCCGAAGCTTGCGGACCCCGAGCGCTGGTTGGTGCGTTCGTACCTGGCGTGCCTCGACGCCTACGACGCCGTCTGCAAGGTGGACTCCCTGTCGGCGTACCGCTCCTGGGCGACGATCTATTCGTGGCATCCCCTGCTGGCGGCGGTGAAAGACCGCGCCTGGCGTCGCGCCCGCCAGCTCGACACCGCCGAGGCCTATGCCCAGTTCGTCGAGGCTTTCCCCGACGACGAGCGCTGCGCTGCCGCGCGCCAGCGCTGGGCCGCCCTGCTGGCTCAGGAGCTGCGCCAGGCCTTGCCCGCCGATCCCGGACCCCGCCCGCTCCGCTGCGAGATCGAGCATCAACGCCGGGAACGGCGCAGCATCGCTTGGGCGATCGATGCCGAAGGCCAGCGCCTGCGCCTGGCGGAAGCTCCATGGTCGCATCGAGGAGCGGTGTACGAGCCCGAGTCCGCCCGCGCTGCCTTGCAGGCGGCCTGGCAGCGCCATCTCGAAAACTGGCAGAAAGAGGCGGCCAAGGCGCGCCAGCAGCTCGAGGCCTTTCCGCGCCGGCGCTTGGACGAGCTGATGGCGCTGGATGCGGCCCAGGGCCGGGAGATCGCCGCCGTCGTGGAACTCCTCGAACAGCGCCTCGGGGAGCAGCGATGAGAAGCGGCCTCGCGCGCCTGCTGACCGCTGCCGCCGGCGCGGGCGACGAGCTCGTCGAGTCCGGCCGCCTTGTCGGTGCTGGTCGAGGAGGCGCGCGCCCCGCGCCGAAAGCTGGGGCTGGCGCGCGGCGAGGCAGCGGCGCTCCGACCAGGGAGGCGAGGCCTCGCTGCGCGCCTGCGCGTGCGCGCTCGGCCGCGGGTCGCCGGTAGCTGGCCAGCCCGGCGCTGCGCTCGCCCAGGTCCGCTCTCGGCTGCCTACGGCAGCGACGGCGAGCACGAGGCCCGGTTCGCTGCTTCGGTCTCGATGGGGTCCTGCACGAGGCGAACGCTGGCTGATCGAGCTCTGATGCTGCTGCTTGGCCGCGGGCTGGCCCCACGGATCCCCTGCGCACGGAGCGCGCGGGCTGCGCCGGGGGCTGCAAGACCCTCGCCGGCGGCTGCGCGCGAGCCGACCATTGCGTGCAGGTCAGCGATCGCCGCGCACGCGGGCGGCGGCGCTCGCCACCCATCGCCCTGCCATCTCTGGCCGTGAGAGAAGCGGGGAATTCATCCGAGCTGCGCCAGCGCCTCGCGCGCCAAATCCTCCGGCACCGCGCCGCTGGCCAGCAGCTCCTCGATCTCCGCCCGCGCCGCGTCGACCGACAAGCGGCCCTTCGCCACCAAGCGCTGGATCTCCGCCAGTTTGCCGAGCGCTTCGCCGTGCTTCTTGCCGATCGCTTCGCCCTCTGCGCGGCCCTTTTCGATGCCCATTTTGAGGCCTTCTTGCCTGGCCTGCGTCCACACTTCCTCGAGCAGCGTCTGCATCGACCGTTCCTCCCGCAGCCGACGGCGGAAGCGTTCTTCGTCGGCGGCGTGCATCCTAACCAGCTTCCGCACCAACGGAAGAAAGCGCACCAGGTCCTCCAAGCGCCCCGGCGCCTCCCGCATCGCCGCCAACACCGCCACCGCCGCTTCCACCGCGTCCATCACCTCCCGCAACGCCATCCCCATCAGCACCGCTGCCACGCGGTTCTGCATCGCCCGCAGCCGCGGGATGTCCTCCGCTCCCACTCGCACCATCCACACCCGAAAACGCATCACCTCCCGATTCGCCACCTCCATCCGCCACTCCTCCGGCACCGCCCGCGCACGCGGATCCGTCACCAACACCACCGGCACCACATCCGCCCCCCGATGCCGCCGCCGCAAGCTCAGCGCATACCACAGCATCCGTTCCAAGTCCACCTCTTCGGCTCGCGACCAGTGCTCCACCAAGACGATGATCGACGACCGACCATCAGCCCATTGGCACAGCAGCGCGAGATCGCAGATCGAGCTCGCTTCGCTCAACTGTGGCGGCGCCAGCTCCTGCTGCAGCGGGATGATCTGCACCGGCTCCCCGCGCTCGGCCAGCAGCTCCGGCACGAACACCGCCAGCGTCTCGCGCGGATAGGTGACAAACAGCTCCTTGAAGCCGCGGTCCTCGGTCATGCCCTGCGTCATGCCGAGACGCTCGCGCCGGCGCGCCGTTGCGCAATGGTTGCTCTGCGCTCGGCCGAGCCTCGCCGCCCGCCTCGCAGGGCGTCAGCGGGCAGGATCCGCCAAGACCTCAGCGGGGCTGGTGCGCTGCCACGACCATGACAGGGCGAGGAGACGCGCCGGCAGCACGCGCTGCGAAGCGAGCAGAAGCTCGTCCGCCATGCCGCCGAGCAGGGCGCGCAGCGCCCAGGCCGGCGCCGCCGGTCCCCAGAGCGGACGGCGCAGCGCGGCCGCCAAGCGGCGCACGAACTCGCATTGACGCAGCGGCTGCGGGGCGACCACATTGATCGGTCCGGCCCAGCGTTCGTCGGCGAGTGCGCCGTGCGCGATGCGCACGGCGTCGTCGAGCGCGATCCACGACCACCACTGCTGCCCGCTGCCGAGCCGACCGCCCAAGCCCCAGCGTAGCGGCGCGATGAGGCGCGGCAGGGCTCCGCCGTCCGGCGCGAGCACCATGCCGAAGCGCAGGTGCACGGTGCGGACATGCGCGCGACAGGGATCGGCAGCCGCCTCCCAGGCCTGACAGACGCTGGCCAGGAATCCCGTGCCGGGGCCGCTGTCTTCATCGAGGATCTCATCGTCGCGGTCGCCGTACCAGCCGATGGCGCTGGCGATGATCAGGACGCGGGCCTTCCCAGGTCCGTCGGCGAGGATCTCCGCGAGGGCCCGTGTCGAGCGGACGCGGCTGTCGTGGATCTCTCGCCGGACACGGGCCGTCCAGCGACGCGCGACGCTCGCGCCCGCGAGGTGGATGATCGCCTCGCACTGCCGCAGCGACTCGGCATCGAAATGCGTCCCACCATCCCAGGCGATGCCCGGCCCGCCATCGCGGCGGATCGGGATGAGCTCGTGGCCGTGCGCGATCAGCGTGCGCCGCAGAGCGCTGCCGATCAGGCCCTGGCTGCCGCTGAGGGCGATCCGCATCCGCTCTGGCTACGCCGGGGCGAGCGTCGTACAGGGGCGCCAGCGCCGCGCTCGACGCCGCGGCAGCAGGCGAAGCGTGCGGGCATGGTTCCCGAGGATCGTGTGGCCGCGGTCAACGCCGCTCCGGTGCGCGGCGAGGGGCTGTATGTGCTGCACTGGATGATCGCCCATCGCCGGCGACATTGGAACTATGCGCTCGAGCACGCCGTCGGCTGGGCGCAGCGCCTCGGCAAGCCGCTGGTGGTCTGCGAGTACCTGCGCAGCGGCCATCCCTGGAGCTGCGCGCGCGTCCACCGCCTGGTGATCGAGGGCATGTGCGACCAGCGCACGGACTTCGCCGACAGTCCCGTGCACTATCTGCCGGTGGTCGATGCCGGGCACGGCGCCGGGGCGGCGATCGTGCGGCGTCTGCTCAGCGAGGCCGCGATCGTCATCGCCGATGAGTTTCCGACCTTTGTGCACCCGCGGATGGTCGCCGCTCTCGCCGCCGAGGCCCCCTGCCGCGTCGAGACCGTCGACGCCAACGGCTTGCTGCCGCTGCGCGCGACGACGGCCGCGCCCCAGCGCGCCGTCGATTTCCGCCGCATCCTGCAGCGGCTCCTGCCGCGGCATCTGCAGCGGCTGCCGCGGCCCGACCCGCTGGCGGGCGTGACGCTGCCGCGCCTCACGAGTCCTCTGCCGCCGGCCAGCGACCTCGAGGCGCTGCTCGCCCCGGGCGGGCTGCAGGCCCTGCCGATCGACCACGCCGTGCCGCCGGTGGCGCTGCGCGGCGGCGCGCGGGCCGCGCGCGCCGCGCTCGCGGCCTTCGTCGCCGGCCCGATCGATCGCTACCACAGCGACCGCGGCGACCCCGTGCACGGCGTCGCCAGCGGCCTGTCGCCGTGGCTGCACCTCGGGCAACTGTCGGTCCATGAAGTCGTCGATGCGATCTGGCGACGCTGTCAGTGGCAGCCCGACCGCCTCAGCGCTGCAGCGCACGGCCGCAAGGACGGATGGTGGGGGCTGCCGCCAGGCCCCGAAGCCTTTCTTGACGAACTGGTCACCTGGCGCGAGCTCGGCTATCACTTCGCTTTCCATCGCCCCGACCACGCCGCCTACGAGAGCTTGCCGGACTGGGCGCTGGAGACCCTCGATCGCCATCGCGCCGACCCGCGCCCGCAGTGCTATCCGCTCGCGGTGCTCGAGCGCGCCGAGACCGAGGACCCGCTGTGGAACGCGGCGCAGCGCCAGCTGCTGGCGAGCGGGGTGATCCACAACTACCTGCGGATGCTGTGGGGAAAGAAGGTCATCGAGTGGAGCGAAAGCCCGGAGGCCGCTTGGGCCGCCCTCGATCACCTCAACAACCGCTGGGCGATCGACGGCTGCAACCCCAACTCCTGGACCGGCATCTCCTGGTGCTTCGGCCGTTTCGATCGTCCGTGGTTCCCGGAGCGGCCGATCTTCGGCACCGTGCGCTGGATGAGCAGCGCCGCCGCGCGGCGCAAGTTCGATGTCGATGCCTACATCGCGCGCTGGAGCGCGCTCAGGTCGCCTTGCGCAGGCTGACCTCGAGGCAGAACTTGCCGATCTGGCTCGTGAAGGAAATGACGATGCAGGGGACCGACTTGTTCTGCGCCGTGATGTAGTTGCGGCCGGTCACCATCTTCGGCAGGCCGATCTCGAACTTGTAGCCCTTCTGAATCAAGCGGTTCTTGGCGTCGCCGGCGATGATGTTGGTCAGCTCGCCGACGCCGTCGACGACCGCGGAGTTCAGCGAGGTGTACTCCTCGCCGACGAACTTGGAGACGGCGGCGATCGCCACCTGCTCGGGGAAGTTGAGGACGACCGCGCCGACGGCCTCGCCGCCGAGGCCGATGATGCCGCTGACCCCATACACTTCCTCGCCTTCGCCTTTCAGGAACACCTTCTCCCGCGAGGGCGTGACATTGCACATCGTCGTGAAGGTGTTCACCGTCGCTTCGATGAAGGGGTTGATGTAGTCGACATTCAGACCGGCCATGTTGCCCTCGCGCCGTGTCAGGCATCGTAGTACTGTGCCGCAGGCGGCGCAAGCCAGCCCCTGCCGTGCGCCCGGATGCGGGGCTCGGAGAAGACGAGGATTGGCCAGCACCGCGCGGCGGCATGCTTCCAACATGCTGTTGGCGATCGAAAGCTCCTGCGATGAAGCCGCCGTCGCGATCGTCGCCGAGGGCTGGCGCGTGCTCGCGGAGGTGCACGCCTCGTTCGCCGACGACCTGGCGGCCTGGGGCGGGGTGGTGCCCGAGATCGCTGCGCGCGGACACATCGCCTGCTTTCCGGGCCTGGTCGACCGCGCCCTGCAGGCGGCGCGCGTCGAGCTGCCCGCGATCCGCGCGGTCGCGGTGACGGCCTGGCCCGGACTGATCGGGAGCCTGCTCGCCGGCGTCACCGTCGCCAAAGCGATCGCCCTGCGCCGCGATCTGCCGCTGATCGCTGTCGATCACATCGCTGCGCATCTCGCCGCCGTCCACCTCGGGCAGCCGCAGGTGCCGTACCCCTTCGTCGGACTGGTCGCCAGCGGCGGGCACAGCCACTACTACCTCGCGCGGGCCCCGGGCGAGCTCGAGCTGCTCGGCGGCACGATCGATGACGCGGCTGGCGAAGCCTTCGACAAGGCCGCGCAGATCCTCGGCCTGCCCTATCCTGGCGGGCCGCGCATCGACCAGCTCGCGGAGCAGGGCGATCCGCGCGCGCTCTCGCTGCCGCGGCCGCTGATCGACAGCGGTGACTACCGCCTCTCCTTCGCCGGTCTGAAGACCGCGCTGCTCTATCAGGCGCGGGGTCCGCTCGGGCAGGGGCCGCTGCGCTGGGACGCGCAAGGGATTGCGGACGCCTGCGCCTCGTTCCGCGCCGCCGTCGTCGAGGTGCTCGTTCGCAAGCTGGCGCTCGCCGCCGAACGCCACCGGGTCCGCACCATCGCTGTCGGCGGCGGCGTGGCATGCAACCGCGCGCTGCGTTCCGCCCTGCAGCAGCTCGCTGCCGAGCGCCACTGGCGCCTGTTGCTGCCGGAGCCGCAGCACTGCAGCGACAACGCGGCGATGGTCGGCGCCCTCGGCTGGTTCCTCTGGCAGCGCGGATGCTGGGCCGCCGCCGACCTCGCCCCGCTGCCGACCGGGGCAGCCGGCCCGCGCCGCGCAGGGAGCGGCCGGTCTGGCACACACGACGCGGGCTGCGGGACGGCTGCCCGCTAGTCGAAAGCATCTGGAGCCTCATACTTTCATCAGTTTGTGTGGAGTCGCCATGCGATCGCCGATCGGCCTGACGAGCATCGTCCCTTCCTTGGCATTGGCAGCTCTTGCCAGCGTCGGAAGCGCGGGGGAAACCTCGCCCCGCGCGCGCGATGCCCATCTGGAGGCGATCATCGCCCTGATCGAAAACGATTTCCGTCTGCCGGCAGAGCGCCAGATCGCGGCCTTCCGCGCCGCCGGCTATCCGGAGAGCGGATGGTTCGAGAAGTTCCTCGCATGGTATCACGCCGATCGCTTCCGGACGAAAGTCCTCGATAAAAGCTTGCAGACGCGCCTGACGCAGGAGGCGAAAGCGCTCGGCGACGAGCTGCAGCAGGCGGTGCGCGCCAAGCAGCTGCCCAAGGTGCTGGCCGACAAGCTCTCCGGCAGCGCCGTCGTCTACCGCCTGATCAACGAGCTCGGCCGCGTCATCGGGCAAGACCAGGTCCCGCCCCCCGGGGGCCTGACCAACGAGGAGCGGACGGCGCTCGAACAAACGGTGCGCGCCCTGGTCGCGGCCGCGATCGAGCACTGGGACAGCGCGCGCAAGGCCGTGCAGGCCAACGCCAAGGACGAGGAAACCTTCCAGCAGCTCAACGAGCAGGATCCCCGCTACCAGGAAGGAGCCCGCCGCGCCGTCGAGCTGCGCCTCGAGGCCGTGCGGCCGATCTTCTTCGCCGCCAAGATGCTGCGCGAAGTGATCGAGCGCGGCAAGGACTACGGCATCAGCGACAAGCTGGCGCGCGACTGGCTGCGCGACTTCGTCACCACCAACTTCGAGCTGCTCAGCGACTGGGACTACTACTGGAGCGATTACCATCCCTACCTGCGCGCGATCCTCGCCGACCTGATGGGGCAGGCCGTGCGCTTCAAGCACTCGAAGGCGAATCTCGAGGAAGTGACGCAGGCGATGCGCGCCGTCATCGACATGGACCTCAAGCCTTACGAGCGCGACCCGCAGACCGCCGACGAGATCCGCACGCTGCAGGCGCGCTGCTGGAGCGGTCTCATCGCCTGGTACCGCGAACTCGGCAAGGAAGTCAACGCGCGCTGGTACCAGACCGGCCTCGATGCGTACCAGGAGTTTCGCGAGAAAACGCGCAACGACAAGCATTTCCGCCTCGATCATCCGGATCGCGACCGGCAGGTCGAAGTCGCGCGCATCCACTTCCAAGGCGGGCGCCTGCTCCAGGCCCGCGGTGACCCGGCAGCGGCCGGGGCCTTCGGCGTGGTCGCGGCGCTGCGCACGCATCCGCTGGCGGGGAATGCTCAGCTGTGGATGTCCTACCTGTCGCGCGGCGGCGGTAGCAGCCCAGCGGCCGCCAGCAGCAGCTGGGGCGCGCAGCCGAGCATCGAAGATCCGCGTTCCGCCCTGGTCATCGCCAACGCTCTGCTGCGCCAGGCGACGGCGAGCGGCGATCCCGCCGTTCAGCGCCAGGCCCTGCAAGGCGCGGCCGCGGCCCTGCGCAACGGATTGGCAGGGGTGCAAAGCCCGCTGTACGCCGAAGCCGTCGTCGACACCGCCCCCGAGCTCTGGTTCCGCTATGCCGAGTGCTTGAACCGCATGCAGCTGCGCTGGCATGCCGCGGTCGTCGCGAACGCCGGCCTGCGCTGGTTCGACGCCCGCATCAAGACGCAGCGCGGCCAGAATCCCTGGCGCGGCAAGGACGGCAAGTGGACGACGCCGGGCGCCTTCATCGGCCGCCTCGCGCGCAACGCCGTGGTCTACGCTTCGCAGCTCAACGCGATCGGCCGCAACTCGGCGATCAATCAGCTCTACGACGACACGATCTCGCTGGTCAACAGCGTCAGTCCGGAAGACGGCGGCAAGAGCCTCGAGCGCATCCAGGTGATCATCGCCATCCAGGAAGCCGACTACCGTCGCGCGCTCGAGCTCAGCAAGCGCTATCTCGACAAGTATCCGGAGGAGTTCTACGACGCCTCCTCGCTGCGCTCCTTCGTCTATTCGTCCTGGCTCAACAAGATGAGCGACGCCGCGGAGCGCCGCCGGGTCGCCGAGCAGGCGATGCAGGAAGCGCGCGCCGTCGCGCAGCGCGCCGCCAAGGACCTGGAGACGGCGACCGACCCGGCGCGCAAGCGCGTGCTGCGCCAGGCGATGCGCGACGGCCAAACCCTCGAAGCGGTGGTCGCCCTCGCCGAGGGCAACAACGAGCGCGTCCTGCAGATGCTCGGTCCCGACTACTGGCGCGACGCGCCGAGCGAGCCGGAGAAAGCGGCCGAGATGCTCGGCTACCTCTGTCGCGCCCTGCGCCAGTGGTATCAGGCGGAGATGCAGGACACCGCCAAGCGCGCGGACGCGGCGCTGCTCGTCCGCAACTGGCCGCGCATCCAGGCGGTCTACGACATCTATCGCACGCAGAAGGAGCGGCTGACCGCGCAGGCAGAGAAGGTCGAGCGCCAGGGCATCCAGATCGCCTGGGTGTTCAACACGGTCGCCAATGTGCAGGCGCCAGCGATGCGCCAGCAGCCCAACGCGCCGCCGGAGCTCGCCGAGATCCAGCGCCAGGCGATGCGCGCCTATGCCGACCTCATCGAGCCGACATTCGATGCCAAGAGCCGCCTCGATCTGATCCTGCAGGTGGCGAACGTGCTGTGGGAGCTCGACGAGCAGGCGCGCGCCTGCCGGCTGTTCCAGCTCTACCTCGATGGCAGCGCCGGCGACAGCGAGCTCGCGGCGCTGCGCGATCGCCCGCGCGAGACGCTGGCGGCGCTCGACGCGATCCTGCGCGCGCGGCCCGAGCTGCGTGCGAAGTGGGAGCTGGTCGTCGATCTGCTGCACGACGACCCGGAGCTGTCGCGCAAGATCCTCGAGCTCGACCTGCCCGAGAGCGAGTGGCGCGAGCAGAAGCGCGACTATGTGCGCGCGGTCGCCGCGCTGCGCGAGCTGCGCGGCGATGTCGAGCGCGTGCGCCTGTCGCTCGGCAACGACTACAAGACCGTCGACGAGGGATTGAAGAAGCTGGAAGGGCAGCTCCAGCAGCTGGTGCGCGAAGTCAGCGTCATGCAGCGCCTCGCTGCCGGCCTGCGCGGCCTGGGAGAGAAGGCGAAGGCCAATGCCCTCTACGAGAAGCTGATCGCCTACGATCCGACCAACCCCGAGTTCCTGGCCGCTGCCGTCGAGCTGACGATCGACCGCCTGCGCGCGGGCGAGGCCGTCGCGGCGGCCGATCTCGAGAAGGCGCGCATCAAGGCTGCGCGCGTGCGCGACAGCGCGCAGAACGGCAGCCCGACCTACTGGACCGCGGTCATCCAGGTGCTCGAGCTGTCGGTGGCGATGAAGGATCTCGACCTCGTCAACCGCCGGCTGCGCTTCGATGCCGTCAATCAGTCGACGCCGGCCGACGACCTGCAGGTGCGTCCGCGCAACCCGCGCGACGATCCGCGCGTGCGCCGCGCGCGCAACCAGCTCGCAGTCGAGCTCTGCCGCCGCTATCTGGCGATCTTCGCGCAGTCGGGCGTCACCGCCAAGCCGAGCTACGAGATCCGCGAGGTCGCCGTCGATGGCCAGCCGCAGACGATCTTCGTGCCGGTCGGAGCGCCGAGCTTCGTCGCCCAGCGCCGCGAGCTCGATGACGGCAGCGTCGTCTGGTTCTTCTGGGAGGAGGGCAAGGAGCCGCCGCCGGAGCCGGAGACGCCGCGCTCGGGACCGGAGGGGCCGACGATGGACGCCGCAGGCGCGGTCGAGAAGCGCGCTGCCTCGCCGACGCCCCAGCCCGCTCCGACGACGAATCTGGAGACCGCGCCGTGATCCGCATCTTCAGCCTGCTTCTCATCGTCGCGCTGCCGCTCGCCGCCGGCGAGGCCGCCGCGCTCGCCCCGCACCGCGGCACCGTCGTGCAGGAGAACCGCTCTTTCGTCGGCGTGTGGATCATCAGCGAGACGCTGGACAACCTCGTGCACACGCTCGACCAGCGCCCCGACAGCCCGCCGACGACGCTGCCGCGCGGCCGCTATGTGCGCGTCGACTACGAGCGCCCCGAGCATGTCGAATGGCTGCGCGGCGACAACCTGGCCAACGAGGGCAAATGGGCCGAGGCCGCGGCGCGCTTCCTCGCCGCCGCGCAGCGTCCCGATACCTGGTACACGCGCGAGAGCGCCTGGGTGCGCGCCGCTGAAGCCTTCGTCAAGGCCCAGCGCGCCGACGACGCGCTGCGCGCGCTCGACGAGCTGCTGCGCGCGGCGCCGAAGACGATCTTCTGGTCGCAGGCGCTGTACCTGCGCGGCCAGGCCCTGCGCGCCAAGGGCGACAATGCCGGCGCCCTGCGCGCTTATGACGAGCTGGCGAAGCGCCCGGAAATCGACATCCAGGCCCTCGCCGCGCTCGGGCGCGCCGAGGTGCTCGGCGGCGACGGCAAGCACGAGGACGCCGCAAAAGCCTTGGCGGCGGTCTTCGGCAAGCTCGATGCCGAACGGCATCCGCGCGCCCATGCCGATGTCGGTTTCGCGCTTGCAGCCGCGCAGCGCCAAGCCAATCAGCGCCAGGAAGCGATCGCCACCCTGCGACAGCTCGCCTTCGGCGCCGCCGACATCGCGATCCGCGCCCGCGCTCACCTCGAATGGGCGCGGCTGCTCGCCGCCGACGACACCAGCCTCGTCGAGGCCTTCGACCAGGCGGCGATCGCGATGTCGCTGCGCGGGCCGCCGGACATCAGCGCGGCCGCCAGCCAGCTGGCCAAGCAGCTGAGCCAACGCTTCGATCGCCTGCCCGACAGCCAGATGTCGAGCGACACCAAGGCCGAGTACCGCCGTTACTTGACGAGGTGAGCATGCGCGCCGTCGTTCTCGTCCTCCTCGCCGCCCTCGCTGGCCTGGCCGGCGGCGAGGTCGAAAACCGCGACCTGATCGTCCGCCGCGATCGCGGCCCGACGAGCTGCTGGATCGTCAGCGAGACGCGCGACGAAGTGCGCTGGCGCCTCACCCCCGATCAGGGCGCCGAGAACCGCACCCCGCGCCGCGAGATCCAGCGCATCGAATACGCCTTCCAGCGGCAGCCGGGGGCCTGGCAGCAGGGGATGAATGCGCGCGCGCGCGGGCGCTACGCCGAATCCGCCGAGCTGTTCGAGCAGCTGGCGCAGGGCCAGCGCGAGGCCGAGCGCGTGGTCGGCGCTTTCGAGGCCGGCGTCAGCTGGGAGCTGGAAGGCAAGCACGAGCTGGCGGCGCAGTCCTTCGACAAGGTCGTCAAGGGCGCTCCCAACCATCCGCTCGCCCTCGATGCCCGCTATCGCCGCGGCATCGCCCTGGCCTTGATGAAGAACGCCGAGGCCGAGCAGATCGCGCAGGCCCTCGAGCAGGACAGCCGCGGCGTCCTCGGCCAGCAGGCGCAGGTGCGCGCGGCGGCGGTGCGCGCCGTGATCGCCCTGCAGCGCAACGACCAGAGCGAGCTGCGCCGCCAGCTCGGTCGCGCGGCCTTCAATGCCGAGCTCGAACGCGCGGCGTGGCTGCACTTCAACCAGCTGATCGCCGACGCCCTGCGCCGGGCCGAGCAGGCGAAGGAGGCGGCGGCGCTCTACGAGCGCATGCTGCCGCAGCTTGCAGACGATCCGGCGAGCGAGGCGCGGGTGCGGCTGGGGCTCGGCCTGTGCCGCGCCGCCGATGACCGGCAAGGGGCGATCCTCGTCCTGCTGCCGCTCGACGCCCTGCCCGCCGGCTCGCCCGAGCAGAAGTGCGAGGCGCGCTACCACATCGGCCGGCTCCTCTGGGAAGAGCATCAGGCCCTCAGCCGCGACAGCGCGAACGACGAACGCCGCAGCGCCCTGGCAGCGAGCGCGCTGGCCACGGCGCGCCTGCTCCTGCAGGCGGCAGCCGACGCCCCGGTCAGCATCGCCGCCAAAACGCAGGCCGCCGACCTGCTGAAGAAGCTGCCGGCAGAGCCCGCAGCGGCGAGTCCGGCAGGCGGCGGCAAGTAGCGTCGCGCTCGGCGCGCTCGCTGCATTCCGCAGCGCGCGCATAGCGTCCCGCCCATGTCGCTCAACTGCGGTATCGTCGGTCTGCCGAACGTCGGCAAGAGCACGATCTTCAACGCCTTGACTCAGACCCAGGCCGCGGCCGCCGCCAACTACCCCTTCTGCACCATCGAGCCGAACACCGGCGTCGTCGCCGTCCCCGATGCGCGGCTCTGGGTGCTCAAGGACATCGTCAAGACCGAGCGCGTGATCCCTGCCCAGCTCGAGATCGTCGACATCGCCGGCCTGGTCCGCGGCGCGAGCAAGGGCGAGGGCAGGGGCAACGCCTTCCTCTCCGCGATCAAGCATGTCGATGCCGTCCTGCATGTCGTCCGCTGCTTCGACGACCCCGAGGTCGTCCATGTCGACGGCCGGGTCGATCCCGTGCGCGACATCGAGACCATCGATCTCGAGCTGATCCTCAAAGACGAAGAGACGCTGCGCCATGCCTGGGAGCGGGTGCGCAAGCGCGCGGCGCACGACAAGGAGGCGGCGGCGCGCCTGCCGGTGTACGAGCGCGCGCTCGCCGGCTTCGCCGAGGCCAGGCCGGTGCGCGCCCTCGGCCTCGGCGCCGAGGAGCTGGCGCTGCTTGCCGATCTGCACCTGATCACCGCCAAGCCGATGCTCTTCGTCTGCAACATCGGCGAAGGCGACATCGCCAGCGGCGGCAACCAGCACTCGCGGGCGGTGGAGGCGCACGCGCAGCGCGTCGGCGCCTCGACGATCCTGATCAGCGGCAAGATCGAGAGCGAGCTCGCGCTGCTGTCGGGCGAGGAACGCCAGGCCTTCATGCGCGATCTCGGCCTCAGCGAGCCCGGCGTCGATCGCCTGGTGCGCGCCGGCTACGCCCTGCTCGGGCTCGCCACCTTCTTCACCGCCGGCGAGAAGGAGGTGCGCGCCTGGCAGTTCCGCAAGGGCTGGAAGGCCCCGCGCTGCGCCGGCGTGATCCACAGCGATTTCGAGAAGGGCTTCATCCGCGCCGAGGTCGCCAGCTACGCCGACTTCGTCGCCCATCGCGGCGAGAAGGGCTGCCGCGAGGCCGGCGTGCTGCGCGCCGAGGGCAAGGACTATCTCGTGCAGGACGGCGATGTCTGCCATTTCCTGTTCCACAAGCCGTGAAGCGCGACATGGAGATCGGCCTCGTCGTCACGGCAGCGCTGATCGGGGTCGTCGAGGGGCTCACCGAGTTCCTGCCGATCTCCTCGACCGCGCACATCCGCATCAGCGAGCTCGTCCTCGGCTTCCGCGACCACGGCGAGACCTTCACCGTCGTCATCCAGCTCGGCGCCATCCTTGCGGTCGTCGCCTACTACTGGCGGCGCTGGGCGGCGCTCGCCGTCGGCTGCGTCCGCGGCGAGCGCGCGAGCTGGCGCTTCGTCCTCGGCCTGGCGCTGGCCTCGCTGCCGCCGGCAGCGCTCGGCCTCCTGCTCAATGACTGGCTCGAACAGCAGGTGTTCGGCGCCTACGAGATGGCGGTGATCGCCAGCACGATGCTGCTTGGCGGCCTGGCGATCCTCGCCGTCGAGCGCTGGCGCCCCCCGCCGCGCCACCAGGATGCCGGCTGTCTGCCGCCGCTGACCTGCCTGTGGATCGGCCTCTTGCAGGTGCTGGCGATGATTCCCGGCGTCTCGCGCAGCGGCGCCTCGATCATCGGCGCGATGTGCGTCGGCGTCGAGCGCCGGGCGGCGACCGAGTTCAGCTTCTTCCTCGCCATCCCGATCATGCTCGGGGCCAGCGGTCTGAAGCTGGCGAAGCACCATGCGGCCGTCCACGGCGACTTCGCGCTCGCGCTGCTCGTCGGCTTCGCCGTCTCCTTCGTCGTCGCGCTCGCCGCCGTGCACTGGCTGCTCGCCTTCGTCGCCACCCACACCTTCCGCCCCTTCGCCTGGTATCGCATCGCCGTCGGCCTGCTGCTGCTCGGCCTGCTGGCCCTCGGCGTCCTGCCGCTGCGCGTCGACTGACATGCCGCTGATCGTCTTCGAAGGCCCCGATGGCTGCGGCAAGACGACGCAGAGCGAGCTGCTGGTGCAGCGCCTGCGCGCCCGCGGACGCCCCGCGCGACGCCTGCGCGAGCCGGGTGGCACGCCGCTCGGCGAGGCGGTGCGCGCCTGGCTGCTCGATCCCGCCCACGACCCCTGCCCGACCGCCGAGCTCTTCGGCTACCTGATGGCGCGCGCCGAGCTCTGCCAACGCGTGCTGATCCCCGCCCTCGCCGCCGGCGAGTGGCTGGTGCTCGATCGCTTCTGGCACTCGACGCTGGCCTACCAGGCGTGGGGCCTCGGCCTCGATCCCGCGCGCGTGCGCGCCGCGATCGAGCTGGCGATCGGCGGGCTGCGCGCCGATCTCGCCGTCCTGCTCGCCGTTTCCGAGGAGGAGCTGCAGCGGCGACGCGCTGGCGCGGCGCGCGATCGGATCGAGGCGCGCGACGCCGAGTTCCAGCGACGGGTGCGCGCCGGCTATGAGCGTCTGGCTGCCGACGGCGAGCTCACCGTGATCGATGGTCGCGGCGACCCCGACGCTGTCGCCGCCCGGCTCTGGCCGCTGGTCGCGGCCCTCGGAGCCTGAATGCCGGCGGGCGACAAGGACAAGGGCACGGCGCGTTACGGCCGCCAGCGCGGTCTGGGGCGGCTGCGCCGCGCCAATCTCAAGGAGGGCGCGCGCAGCGGCGGCTGGGAACGCTTGCCCGAAGATGCCGAGGCCTTCGAGCGCCTCGGCGACCGCGAGCGGCGCACGCACGCCGGCGAACGCCTGCTGGCGCGCTTCAATCGCCTGGTCGCGCTCGGGCAGTTTGCGGAGCGCGAGGGCGAGGCCGCCGAGGTCTGCGAGGTGCGCCCCGGCCGCGTCGTCGTCCGCTTCGCCGATGGCCGCGAGGAGCCGGCTGCGATTCGCCGCGCCCTCGAGAAGCGGATCAGCGGGGTCCGCAACACGCTCGCGGTCGGCGATCGCGTGCGGGTGGTGCGCGAGGCCCAGGACCTGGCGATCGTCGGCATCGAGCCGCGCCGCAATCAGCTGGCGCGCAGCGACGCCCACAACCGTGCGCTCGAGCATGTGCTGGCGGCCAATGTCGATCGGCTGGTCGTATGCGCCGCGGTGCGCGAGCCCGAGTTCAAGCCGGGCTTCGTCGACCGCGCGCTGCTGATGGCGGCGGCCCACGATGTGCCGGCGCTGCTCGTCGTCACCAAGCGCGACCTCGGCGATGCCGCGCCATGGGTGGAGCTGTACCGGGGCCTCGGCTACCCCTGCCTGGCGGTCGATGCTCGCTGCGCCGAGGACCCCGGGGTGCGCGCGCTCGCCGCGCTGCTCGCCGGCGCCGCCTGCGTCTTCGCCGGGCAGAGCGGGGTCGGCAAGAGCTCGCTGGTCAATGCCTGCTTTCCCGGCGCCAACGCCCGGATCGGCGCCGTCGCCGAGGAAGGCTTCGGTCGGCACACGACGACCGCCGCCAGGTCCTATGTGCTGCCCGGCGGCGGTCGGCTGATCGACACTCCGGGCATCCGCGAGTGCGTGATCCGCGGCCTGCTGCCGCTCGATGTCGCCCTGCTGTTCCCCGACCTCGCGCGCTGGCAGCCGCTCTGCCGCTACCGCGACTGCACGCATCGCCAGGAGCCGGGCTGCGCGGTGCAAGCGGCATTGGCGCGCGGCGAGATCGCCCCCACCCGCTATGCCAGCTATCGTTCGATCATCGACGAAGACCTCGCAGAACACGCGTCGTGAGCGAGGACAGCGCGCGCGCCCCCTCTTTCACGCGGCGCACGCCGGATTACCCTGTCCAGCACACGAGGAGTCGCCATGCCTACGCACAAGGTCGCGATGCTCACCGCCGGAGGCCTCGCCCCCTGTCTCTCGTCCGCCGTCGCCGGGCTCATCGAGCGCTACACGGAGATCGACCCCGAGATCCCGATCATCGGCTACCTCGGCGGCTACAAGGGGCTGCTCAAGGGCGAATCGATCCTCGCCGGCGCCGAGGTGCGGGCGCGCGCGCATGTCCTGCATCGCCATGGCGGCAGTCCGCTCGGCAACAGCCGGGTCAAGCTCACCAACGTCGCGGACTGCGTCAAGCGCGGCCTGGTCAAGGAAGGCCAGAACCCCCTGCAGGTCGCCGCCGAGCAGCTGGCGCGCGATGGCGTCACCATCCTGCACACGATCGGCGGCGACGACACGAACACGACCGCGGCCGATCTCGCGGCGTACCTGGCGAAAAACGGCTACCGGCTGACCGTCGTCGGCCTGCCCAAGACGATCGACAACGATGTGATCCCGATCAGGCAGAGCCTCGGCGCCTGGACCGCCGCTGAACAAGGCGCGCTCTTCTTCGAGAATGTCGTCAACGAGCAGTCGGCCAATCCGCGGATGCTGATCGTCCACGAAGTGATGGGCCGCAACTGCGGCTGGCTCACCGCCTACACCGCCAAGGTCTACCGCGAGCGGCTGCGCGCCGCCGAGTTCCTGCCGGCTTTCAACCTGGCGCACCATCACAAGGACCTCGATGCCGTCTACATCCCAGAGCTCGAGATCGACCTCGAGAGCGAGGCCAAGCGCCTCAAGGCGGCGATGGACCGCAAGGACTGCGTCAACATCTTCATCGCCGAGGGCGCCGGGATCGACACCATCGTCAAGGACATGGAAGCGCGCGGCGAGCCGATCCAGCGCGATGCCTTCGGGCACATCAAGCTCGATACGATCAATGTCGGCCAATGGCTGGCCAAGCAGCTTGGAAAGATGATCGGCGCCGAGAAGACGCTGGTCCAGAAGTCCGGCTACTTCGCGCGCTCGGCAGCCGCCAACAGCGACGATCTGCGCCTGATCAAGAGCATGGTCGACTACGCCGTCGAAGCCGCGCTGCGCGGCGAGAGCGGCGTGGTCGGCCACGATGAGGAGCGCGGCGGCCGCCTGCGCGCCATCGAGTTCTCACGCGTCAAGGGCGGCAAGCCCTTCGACATCAACCAGCCGTGGTTCGACCTCTTGCTCAAGGGCATCGGCCAGCCGATGGGCAAGCGCGCGGCGGTCCGTCACGGCGGCGAGGAGTGATCCGCGCCGTCATCTGGGACTTCGACGGCACGCTGGTCGACTCGCCGCCGCTGGTCGCCGCGGCGACCAATGCGGCATTGAGCGAGGCGGGCTTCGCGGTGGTCGCCGACCTGGCGGCGATCCGCGCCGGCATGGCGCTGCCGACCGTCCCGCGGATGGCTCTGCACGCCGGCCTCCCCGCCGAGGATCCGCGCGCCAAGAGCCTGGCCGATGCGTTCTACCGGCACGCGGCCCGGCTCGTGCCCGAGTACGCTCGCCCGCTGCCCGAGGTTCCGGAAACCGTCCGCACCCTGCAGGCGCGCGGCATCCCGCAGGCCATCGTCAGCAACAACCAGGGATCGCTGATCCGCGCGACGCTCGCTGCCTGGGGCCTGCGCACCTGCTTCGCCAGCGTCCTCGGCGATGGCGATCTGCCGGCGCCGAAGCCCGATCCGCGCGGCTGCTGGATGGCCGCCGCGGCCTGCGCTGCGGCTCCCGCCGACTGTGCCTACATTGGCGATAGCCTGATCGACCGCGACACGGCGCTGGCTGCCGGCATGCTGCCGATCGCTGTCGCCTGGGGCACCACGGAGCCGGCGCGGCTGGTTGGTTTCGCCCGCGTGGTGCAGCAAGCGCACGAAATCTTGGATCTGCTGGACGCGATGCGCTGATTTGGCGCGCCGTGTGCGTGACCGCCGGCGAGGCCCGCTCATGCACGCCCTGCCAGTTCATCCTCTGCAAGCGCCTGCGCCCGCCCTCACATCGGCCACTGCCGAGGGCACGAGCGCTCCGGCTCGTTCGCTCGAGCCCGTGTCCTTCGCCGGCTTGCTGTCGCCAGCCCCACCGCCTTCGCGCAGCGCGCCACCGGAGGTCACGCCCGCCGAGAGCAGCGATAGCATGTCCGCGCTGCTCGCCGCATTCGCCGTGGGGGTGCCATGGTCTGCCCCGGTGCAGCTGCCCCCCCCGGAAGCTGCCGAGTCGCCGGCTGGCATGTTGCCACCGGCCTTCCCTCAGCCCGAGCTCGCCCAAGGCCGAGCGCTCGGGCAATGCAGTGACAGTGCCTCCATCCCCAACGCGATCGTCCTGCCGGACTCGGCATGCGTGCTCTCAACGATGCCTGTTGCCTCGCCGCTCGCCACCGCGGCGCAGGGCGCTCACGATGCCGAGCTTCCAGCGGGCGAGCTCCTCGCGGCCGCGGTGCGTCAGGCACAAGGCTCTACGGCGCGACGGAGCTCAGCGCTCGTGCTTGACCCCGCCACACTGGCCTCGGCTCCCCCCCACGCGGACGCGCCGTCACCGGCAACTATCGAGCGTCTGCAAGGCCGAGCGCCGCGACTGGTTGCGGCGCTCCCCTCCGAACCCGCCACCCCAGCTTCAGCATCCCCCTCCACCACGCGCATCCCGAGACCGTTCCCGGCTCCCACGTTCGTGGACCCAGCGCCGACACCGGTCCTCACCGCGCCGTCCCCGGCATTCCTGCCCGTCGATGCCGCGACCCCCCAGCAACCAAGCACGCAGCCGGACGAGCCTGCCCGCGCTGCTGCCAGCAGCGGCCCGCTGACGATGGCAGCGACCATCGACACCAACATGCCAGGCCCAGCGCCCGGGAACATCCACGATCCGCTGTCAACAGAGCTCCGTATCAAGCCCGCAGCGACCCCCGTGCCGGTGGAGGCAACCATCAACGAACGTGCCTCCGCAGCGGCTCCCAACAAGGTCCTGAGTCCCGGGAGTCTCGAGTCGGAGCAGCCGCTAGCCGTGCCCATCACCCGGGCATCGACCGCATCCGTGCCGCCCGCAGCCGCGGCGGCGCCCCTCCTCGACACCACGGCAGCGTTCTTTGCCAGCGCACGCCAGGCCCCGGCAGATCCCGATCACAGCACCGCTGATAGCCGGCCGAAAGCTCGGACGATTGCTCCGAGCCTCCCGGTCGTTGATGGTCAACCGCTCCCTGCGGCCGCCTCCGCCACCGCTGCCGCGCCCGCCGGCACCGATCAGCTCGCTGCCCAGCTGGCGACCGACCACTCGCTTGCGATGCGCGATCTCCCGCAGGACCGTGCCGCCAGCGAGCAAGCCGCGAGACGGTGGATGCCGCTGGCAAGCGAATCGCCGCATACCTCGCTGTCAGCGCCATCGTTCGCCGTCGATACACCCACCGTGGCCCTCGCAGCGACAGCGCGGCCGAGCGAGCGCTCGGTCACCGACGATGGCGAGGCAGCGGGGAGCCTCTCAAAGACCGAAGCCCCAACGCCCACCGAGGCTGGCCGCGCGTGGGCCCCGCCCCAGCGTCTGGAGGCGAGTGTGCCGACCCCGCCGCTGACGCCGCCGACTCCCGTCGACCAGGGCATCGCGCGTCAGGTCGCGCGTGCCCTCGTGCAGCACTTGCCGGATGGCGGTGAGCGCCTGGTCGTACGCCTGACGCCGCCCGAACTCGGGACAGTGCGCATCGAATTCGTCGCCCGCGACGGCGCGATGCAGGCGCTCCTGATCGCCGAGGACGAGGCCGTCCGTCAGGCTCTCGAGCGCGCCCTGCCCGTCCTGCGCTCGGAGGTGCGCAGCGAGCACCCGCAGGTCGAGCTGGCGCTCGAGCGTTTCAGCGAGCGGCAGACCTGGGGCGATGGCCAGGAGCGCCGGGACCGTCGCCATGAAAGCCGCGAGCAAGCGCGGGCGCAACAAGACGGCAAGTCAGCCTTCAGCCTCGAAGTCGATCGAACCCCGCGCGTCGAGCCAGCGGCGATGCCCGCGCGCGCCGCAGTGCGCGCTCGCGGGCGCATCGATGCCGTCGCTTGATCTGGCACACTGTTCGCGTTTTTCATCCCGACACTGCTCGTGAGGAGGACTTATGCAGCGTTCGCTCTTCGCCGGAGTCTCCGGTCTCACCAACCACCAGGTTATCCTCGACGTCACCGCCAATAACTTGGCGAACGTGTCGACACCGGGCTACAAAGGAAGCCGTGTCAGTTTCGCCACCGCGATGCAGCAGACGCAGAGCGCGGGCCTGGCGCCCAGCGAGCAGAGCGGCGGCGTCAACCCGCGCCAGATCGGACTCGGCGTCACCTCCAACTCGATCGATGTCGACATGCGTCAAGGCGCCCTGGTGTCCACCGGCCGCACCCTCGATGTCGCCATTCAAGGCGCCGGTTTCTTCAAGGTGACGCGCACGAATCCCCTCGACGGCACCTACTATACGCGCGTCGGCAACTTCGGCTTCGATGAGAACGACAACCTCGTCGACCTCGGCAGCGGCCTGCTAGTGCACGGTCTGCAGAACAACACTCAGGGTCCGATTTCGCTCAGCCAATATCGGGCGATCAACGCCTCTGCGACCTCCGTCGTCAACTTCCAGGGGAACCTCGACGCCAACAGCCGAGCGCTGCGCGGTAAGGACTTGAAGGCCGTGATGCCGATCGTCAATCGCAACTCCAACGAGCCGGCGACCGAAGATGTACTGCTCAAGGACTTGACGATCTTCCGCGGAGACGGGGCCGACGCCGGCCTGATGCTCAGTGGCACTGGCACGATTCCCGCGGCTCCGACCACGCCGATCGAGCTCAAGGCGCCGACCGTGCTGACCACGGGCGGCCGCATTCGCACCCAAGTCACGGTCCCGGCCGCGAACTACAGCGGAGCCAACGCGATGGCGCTGACCATCCGGCGTGAAGGAGTCGTCATCGGCAGCGTGGTCGTCAACCAGAACCTGACAGGAGCCAGCGCTACCGCCCGCACCTTCACCATCGAGTCGAACGTCAAAGTCAATGCCAACGACACCATCACGATCGTCGCTTCCGACGACACGAGCCTCAATGCGCCGCCGCCCGCCGCCGCGACCGGCAACTACACATACACGACCTCGGTGCTGACCGAGCTCTCGGTCTTCGGTACGCGGTCGGATGGCGAGGCCTACGGCGGCAAGATCAGCGTCGATCCCTGGAAGGAGACGCTCGGCGACCTGGTCAACAAAATCAATGCCGTCCTCACGCACGGGACACAGACTTTCGGGATCGTCACTGTGGAGAATGGAAACCTGACGGCCCGGGCTCTCGAGCCCGGCGATGGGTTCAGCCTGTTCATCGGCGAAGACGACCGGCTGCCGCTGTCGGCTCCCGAGCCGCAGAGCCAAGGGATACCAGCGCTGAGCGGCCCCGGCGCCGCCCACCCCGGCTCGGGCAACACCGTCCTGATCGCGCCGACCCCGGTCGGCGCCGCCGGAGCTTTGCGCCCGACCTTCACGATGCCGAATCTCGACCTCAGCAGCCAGCTCGGCGCCAGCCTGATCATCACGGTCAAGATCAATGGCAACAGCGCCGGCAACATCACCGTGCCAGCCGCGGACTACACCTCGGTCAGCCCGGTATTCACGCTGGCTACCTTTCCCCTGGTCAAGCCCAGCGATGTCATCACCTATGAAGTGACGGGGTCGTTGAACACCGGCGGTCAGCCGATCAGCGTCAGCAGCGTGCTCGGACGCCTCAGCGAAGACGGCACCGGACCGACCGGTTACGCCTATCGCGGCAACGCCGTCAGCAATGTCGCGGCCGTCACGATGCCCTACGGCGGTCTGCTGCGCCCCAGCTTCACCATGCCTGCCGTCGATCTCTCCTCTCAAGTCGGCCGCTCGCTGAAAATCTCGATCAAGATCAACGGCGCTGAGCGCGGCTCGATCGCGATCCCGCCTGCCGACTACACCGGCGGCGCCAATCGCACCTTCACGATGCCGAATTTGCCGCATGTCAAGACCGGCGATGTCGTCAGCTACGACCTGACCGGCAACCTAGACCTCGGAGCCGGCAACGAGCTGACCTGGTCCACCTCCCTGGTCCGCGATTCCGATACGCTGTCGATCCTCCAAGACCGCGACGCCAACGGCAACCCCAATGGCATGGTGGACATGTTCGAGGATCATCCGACCGATCCGATCACCACGGACATCAACCGCTGGCAGTACGCAGCGACGAACAACACGAATTTCGACTGGTATCGCGTCCGCTTCTCGCCGGAGACAGTGATCAGCACGATCGATGTCTTCGACACCAACGGCACCAAGCACAGCTTCGAGGCGCGTTTCTTCAAGACCGGTTCAGTGGTCGACAACAGCGGAGCGCGCATCAATGTGTGGGACATGATGGCCAACATCAACCCCGCCGAGGGCCGCCTGCTCGGAGATCTGGTGACCGGTCTGCGCTTCGATCAGTACGGCCGGTATGTCGGCGATGCGACGCTCGGCACGACGGCGCGCGGCAGCGGTCTCGATGCCAACGGTTACCGCGGCCAGCCCGACAACAACCGCATCGAAATCCAGTGGAACGCCAGCGGAAACACGACGATCCGCATGGATTTCGGCGCCACCAACGGCACCAATGGCCTGACAGGTTTCGGCAGCAAGTCGACGGCCGCCGCCATCGGCCAGGACGGCTATGCGAATGGCTCTCTCGAGTCGTTGGCAGTGGAGGCCAACGGCGATCTGCGCGGCCTGTACTCCAACGGTCAGAGCCAGACCATCGCCATCTTGCAGGTCTACACCTTCCGCAATCCGGCCGGCATGCTGGCCGCCGGCACCAACCTCTGGATGCCATCGAGCAACTCCGGTGATGCCACGGCGCGCACCCCGGGCCAGGCTGGGGCCGGGACTTTGACCAGCGGCTCGCTGGAAGGATCGAATGTCGATATCGCCAGCGAGTTCACCCGCCTGATCACCGCGCAACGCGGTTTCCAGGTCAGCGCCCGCATCATCCAGACCACCGACCAGATGCTGCAAGAACTGGCCGGGCTGATCCGCTGAGCATTCAAGCGGGCTCGATCGCCAGCCGCGGGTGCTCGGCGAGTTCGCGCTGCAGCTGGTCGTCGGCGACGATCGTCAGCACCGCCTGCTCGCCATCGTACGCCTCCTGCTCGATGCGCGCGCGTCGCCGGATGAAGGCGAGCAGCCCTCCCTCGGCGATCGGAAAGCGGACGATCAGCCGCTGCTGGCGTCGATCGATGCACTGGGCGATCGCCTCGCGCAGCTCGTCGAGACCAGCACCTGTCAGGGCGCTGATCGACACCGCATGACGATAGCGCTTCTTGCACGCGCCGACCAGGGTGCGCGAGAATGGCCGATCGCTCTTGTTGAAGGCCATGATCGCCGGGATGTGGTCGGCGCCGATGTGGGCGAGCACCTCTTCGACGACGGCGATCTGCCGCTCCATCGCCGGCGACGAAGCGTCGACGACGTGGATCAGGAGATCCGCCTCGCGGACCTCGCCGAGCGTGGCGTGGAAGCTGGCGATCAGGTTGGGCGGGAGATCGCGGATGAAGCCGACGGTGTCGGAGAGCACGACCTGCTCATGGCGCGGCAGCGGCAAGCGCGCGGTCCGCGTATCCAGGGTGGCGAACAAGCGATCTTCCGCGACCACGCCCGCCCCGGTCAAGGCATTCATCAAGGTCGACTTGCCGGCATTCGTGTAGCCGACCAGTGCGACTTGGAAGAGCTCGGAGCGCGCAGCGATCGTCCGCTCGCGCCGCGCCTCGATGCGCGCCAGCCGCTCGCGCAGCGTCTGGATGCGCCGCCGCACCAGTCGGCGGTCCATCTCGATCTGTTTCTCGCCGGTGCCGGTCAAGAAACCGGACCCGCCCGGCGAGCCCCCCTTGTGCTGGCGGTCGAGGTGGGTCCACAGCCGCCGCAAGCGGCTCTTCAGATACTCGGCGCGTGCGAGCTCGACCGCCAGCATCGCCTCCTCGGTCCGTGCATTGCGCGCGAAGATCTCGAGGATCAGCCACTCGTAGTCATAGACGCGGCAGCCGCAGGCCTGCTCGAGGTTGGCCTGCTGGCGGGGGCTCAATGAGCAGTCGAAGACGACTTCCTCAGCCCCGCTGTGACGAACGAGCGCCGCCAGCTCCTGCACCTTGCCGCTGCCGATGTAGGTGGCGGCGATCGGCCGATCGCAGTGCTGCACGAGCACGGCGACCGCGCTGCGCCCGGCGGTGTCGAGCAGGCTCTCCATCTCGTGCCGGCGTTCATCTTCGGTGTCGCGCTGCGCGTTCGGAACCGTCAGCATCAGCACCGCGGGAATCGCGGCGCGCAGAACCGGGAGCGGAGCCTTCGTCATCCTACGCGCACCATGGCATGCGATCCGCCAGTGAGCGATCAACGCGGCATGGTGGTCAGCGTCATGCGGACCTCGGCGAAGCGCGCCTTCGGCTTCGCCTTCTTCAGGCCGCGCGTCTTGTTGTTGGCGCTGGCCAACGATTCGCTGATGATCGGATAGCCGTCCTGCATCCGCGTGACCAGGCGCGGCAGCGGCTCGGTGGACGCGAAGGCCTGCAGCACCTCGGCGCCGAAGGGCGCGTCGACCTCGAACTCGTCGGGCAGGCAGTAGACGCGGTTGACCTTGCTGTCATCGAGCCAGAGATCGTCGACCAGCAGCGCGCGCCGCCCATCCGCCAGGTGATAGATCAGGCGCAGATGGCAGGGGCGATCGACGCGCACGAAGATCTGCACGCGCTCGCCGGCGAGAAATACCGGGGCATCGTCGCCCTTGCTGGTCCACACCTCCAGCCGCAAGTCTTGATCCAGCACCTCTTCGCGGCGGAACTGCTGCTGATCGGCCAGGGCCTCGCCGGCGTTCTGCGGCAGCGCGGAAAGGCCGGTGGCGGCGAGGCCGGCTGCGGGCAGGGCGGTCTCGGCGGCGGCGAGCAAGCGTCCGTCGTCGAGGCGATGCAGGCCGGTGGCGATGCGCACGCCTTGTGGATTGTCCCAGGTGCTGGTCAGGAGCACCGCCTGCGCGCCGCTGGCGCGCGCGGCTTCGCGCACGGGACCCGCGAGCTCGGCGCGCAGCACGGTCCAGCCCTCGCGGGTCAGCTGGTGCGCCAGCGCTTGCGCCAGGAAACGTCCGAAGGGACTCGACATCCGGCTGTCACGCACCGTCGCCGCCGGCACCAGGATCGCGGGACGCGCGTCGGCGGCCACGGCCCGCGACAGCTGGCTGACGACCACGAAGACCGCATCGTCGACGCTGGTCACGCTGCGCCCGACCAGCCGCGCCTGACCCGCGGCGGCGGTCTCGCGCAGCTCGCGCAGCCGCTGCCAGAGCTCCTGATCGCGCGGATCGGGATGCAGGCCGCGCGCCAGCAGCAGGTCCTCGCCGATGCGCCCCAGCTCGACGAGCGCCTGCGCCCAGCGCGGCAACGCCTCGTTGCTGCGCCCCGCACCTTCGAGCGCCTGCGCCTCCTGCATCAGCGCCGCGGCCTCCTGCAGAGCGGCCTCGCTGCGCGCGCGCAAGCTCTCGGCGACCACCGGGCGCTCGACGGCGCACACGGCATACGCCGTCTCGCTCGTCGGATCATACCAGGTTTCGAGCCGCCGGAGGTCCAGCGACACGGCGGTGCTCGTCGCCGAACGATCGCTGAAGCTCTGTTCGAAGCGCGCGGCGGTGCCGCCCGTGATCTCGAGCGTTCGGGTCTCGGTCACCGCTTCGACGCGGACGCGAATCGAGCGCGCCAGCTCGTTCTGGGCGCTCTCTGCCGCAAGGCGCACGGCCAGCGCCGG
>JANWWU010000068.1 GCA_025055595.1 Planctomycetota bacterium
CCCAGCGCGCGGCGTCGGCCAGGCCGCCGACCGCCGGCGCGACCACCGGCAAGCCGAGGGCGGCGGCCTCGATCGCCGACAGCGGCAGGCCCTCGTTGCGGCTGGTCAGCAGCAGCAGGTCGGCGATCGCCAGCGCCTCGCCGGCCGGCACGAAGCCGGTCCAGGTCGCCGACAGCCCGAGGCGGCGCGCCTCGGCCTCGGCGGCCGCGCGCAGCGCGCCGTCGCCGCACAGCACCGCCTGCACCGGCAGCGCGTGCTGCAGCTCGGCGACCGTGTGCAGCCAGAGCAGGGGGTCCTTGACCGGCGCGAAGCGCGCCAGCCACAGCACGCGCGGGCGGTCGGCAGGCAGCGCGGCATGCCAGGCGGCGGCGCGCGGCTCGACCAGCGGGATCGGCGGCGGCAGCCAGCACCAGCGGCGGCGGCGGCCGATGCGGTGGCGGTCGCGCAGCTCGCGCAGCTGGCTCGGGGTCAGCGCCTGGTGCCAGGCCGTGCCGGCGAGCGTCCGTTCGAGCAGCGCCAGCGCTGCGTGCACGGCGCGATGCCAGTAGCCGGACAGCACGTGCCCGTGGTAGGTGTGCAGGCAGGGCAGACCGAGCCAGCGCGCCAGCAGGCGGCCGAGCGCCCCGGCCTTGGCGGTATGCGTGTGCAGGATATCGGGCCGCAGCGCTCTCAGCTGGCGCGCGATCGCGCGCAGGGCGCACAGGTCGTCCCACGGCGCGACCCGTCGCCCGAGGCCGGGAATCCGTAGCAGGCTGTCGGCGGGCAGCAGGCGCTCCGCGACGTCCGGCTCGTCGGGCGGACAGGCGCCGCACAGCACCCACACCCGATGCCCGGCCGCGCGCTGGGCCGCGACCAGCTCGGCGATGACCCGCGCCGGCCCGCCGTCGTTGAGCCGGGCGATCAGGTGGACGATGCGCATGCTGCATCCTCGCCCCGAGCGGGCGCTGGCCAGCGTGCATGCGGGCGCGGCGCGCGCTGGCGCCGAGGGGCGTGTCGTCAAACTCGAGCTATGGCCAGTGTCCAGCTCAACGATGGCCGAGCGGTGCCGGTGGCGCTCGGGCAGGACCTGCTGGCGGCGCTGCTCGACGCTGGCGAGCCCGCGCTCTACCTCTGCATGTCCGGCAGCTGCGGCCGCTGCCGCTGCCGGGTCGTCGCTGGCGGCGCGGCGCTCGCCCCGCTGAGCGAGGCCGAGCGCCAGCACGGCTGCGACGGCGAGCAGCGCCTGGCCTGCCAGGCGCGCGTCGTGCGCGAGGCCGAGATCGTCATCGAGCAGCCCGTCTAGGAGGGTTCTGATGCTGCGTCTCCTCGCCCTTTTCACCTTCACCGTGCTGACCGCGCTGACTGGCGGCGAGTGGCTCGTCGGCTGGCAGAACGCCGCCGCGCGCGCCCGCGCCGAGAACAAGCTGATCCTCGCCAACTTCACCGGCTCGGACTGGTGCGGCTGGTGCATCCGCTTGAAGAGCGAGGTCTTCGACACGGCCGAGTTCGCGGCCTGGGCCAAAGAGAAGGTGGTGCCGCTGGTCATCGACTTCCCGATGCGCAGCCCGTTGCCTCCCGCCCAGGCGCGCGAGAACGAGGAGCTGCAGAACCGCTACCGCATCCAGGGCTACCCGACGATCGTGATCCTGCGGCCCGATGGCAGCGAGGTCGGCCGCCTCGGCTATGTCCGCGGCGGGGCGGCGGCGTGGATCGCTGCGGCCGAGAAGATCATCGGCGGCGCGCGCTGACTGCGTCAAGGATGTGTGATCGGCTGATGATCTACCGATGAAGGCGTGGCCAGGATTGCTGCGCGCCGCGCGCGCCCTACGCTGCGTGGCATGCCGGCCATCGTCATTGCGCACGAAGATCGCCCTGCTGCGCCCTGGGTGCTGCCCGATGGCAGCGGCTGGGATCAGCGACTGGTCCAGGACGCCGCCCGCGACGCCGGGCTGGAGATCGCCTACCGCGCCCTGCCGTGGCAGCGCTGCCTGGAAGCCGCCGGCTGCGGGGAGCTCGACGGGGTGCTCGCCGTCTCGTACCGCAGCGAGCGCTGCCAGTTCCTCGCCTATCCGTTGACGGCTGACGGCCGTCCCGATGTCGCCGCCAGCCTCCACACCGACAGCTACGCGATCTATCGTCGCGCCGATCGCCTGCTGCAGCCGACGGATCGCGTCGCCGCGCAGCGCGGTTTCGCCGTCGTCGAGCAGCTCGCCGAGCTCGGCATCGCGGCCGACGAGTTCGATGACGACGCCGCCGGCCTGCTCGCGCGGCTGGCCGGCGGCGAGGTCGCTGCCGCCGCCCTGCTGACCGTGGTCGCCGACCAGCTGATCGCGCTGCGGCCGGAGTGGCAACACGCGCTGACGCGCGAGGCCCGGGTCTTCTCCGCCCGGCCTTACTACCTCGCCTTCGCCCGCGCCTTCTATGAGGCCCAGCCCGAGCCGTGCTCGCGACTGTGGCAGGCGATCCGCGCTCGGCGCAGCGGCGGTGCGCGCCCGCCGCGCCGCCGCGCGCGCCGCATCAGTCGCTGACCGCGATGCGGAAGCCGAGGTAGAACAGCTCGGCGACCGGCAACGCCTTGCTGCGCGCCGCCGGGCGCGCCGCCGCCGGCTTGAGGTTCCAGGAGCCGCCGCGCGTCACGCGGTGCACGCCCTGGCGCAGGACGGGGTCGGTGCGCGGCTCGCGGCCGTAGCGCCCGTAGAAGTCTTCGACCCACTCCAGGACATTGCCCTGCATGTCGTAGAGCCCGAAGGCATTCGGCTTGAGCCGGCCGACCGGCTGCGTGCCGTCGAGACTGGCCGCCGAGGTCCAGGCGACCTCGGTGGTCGGCACGCCCGTCACCGTGTCGTTGGCGCGGCACGCGTATTCCCACTCGGCTTCGGTCGGCAGGCGGAAGGGCGCGCGCGTGATGCTGCCGAGCTTGGCGAGAAACTCCTGGGCCCCATTCCAGCTGACCTTCTCGACCGGCAGCTCGTCGCCGGTGAAGTAGGAGCGCGAGGGGCTGCCCATCACCGCCTGCCAGAAACCCTGGGGCACCTCGGTCTCGCCGAGCCAGAAGGCCTTGGTCAGGGTGACGAGATGATGATCTTCATCGGGCTGCCGGTCGGGGTCGTCGGGCGGCGAACCCATCCAGAAGCTGCCGGCCGGAATCCAACGGAGGCGGTACGCGATGCCGTTGACGCTCACGCTGGCCCAGCGTCCGAAGGCATCGCGACCGCTGGCGCTCGCCCAAGACGGTCGAGCGGCGGGGCCTGGAGCGGCCGTCGGCGCCGGGCGGCCTGCGCGCGCGGCGCTGTCCGATGCCGCTGGGGCCGGTGGCGCCACCGGGCGGCCGCGCGACCCCCCCCCGAGACCGCCGACGAGCGCCAGGACGGCGGTCAGCGCCGCGAGCGCCCAGCGCGCGCGCCGCCGGGGGGCCCGTGCCGCCGCCGCGGCGTCGCTTGTCAGCGTCGGCTGCTGAGTCGTCGGCGCGGTCTCGAGCGGCGAGGCATGGATCGGGGCGAAGCGATAGTGCAGCCGCTCGAGGTCTTCGCGCAGCTGCCAGACGAAGGGATAGCGGTCCGCGGGATTGCCGGCGCAAGCGCGCCTGAGGACGGCAGCGAGGTCGGGATCGACGGCGCCGGCCGGCAGCAGGTCGAGGATCGAGCCGCCGGCGGCC
>JANWWU010000033.1 GCA_025055595.1 Planctomycetota bacterium
CGCGCCCCTGCTCCGCCGTCGCGTGCGGCGCGGCCAGCCCCCGCCGGCGCGGCGCCCGCGGCGAGCGGCGACGAGGGCGAGGTCAAGCCCGGCGCGCGCAAGGACCTCTGGAAGTGCCCACACTGCGGGGCCGGCAACAAGCCCGACCGCCAGCAGTGCCGGGTCTGCGGCAAGAGTCCCGACGAGCCGGTCGTCGTGCCCTGGCATCGCCGACCGCTCGTGCTTGCGGGGCTGGCGCTGGCGGTCATCGCCCTGGCGGTCGTCGCCTGGCTGGCGCTGCGCGTCGACACCGGGCTGCGCCCCGCCAGGCTCGAGGCCGTCGATGCCAGTCCGCGCATCGGCGGTCGCGCCACCCAGCTCGTCGAGCTGCCGGGCGACACACGCTTCGAGGGCGAGCGCCGCTATGCGGTGTGCGGGCGCGTCGCCGCGGTCGGCGCGGGACCCGCGGGCACGCTGCTGGTCGCACTGGCCCTCGGCGCGGCCGCGCAGGCGGAGCGCCCAGCGGTCGAAGCCGTCGGCGGCGGCTTCCGCGTCGCGGGCGTGGTGCTCGCCTGCCTGCCGCACGAGGGCTTCGCGCCGCAGCCCGGCCAGCTGCTCAGCGTCCGCGGCGTGAGCGGGGTGCTGGTCCGCGAGGGCCGCGTGCTCTCGCTGCCCGGCGACGCGCTGCCGCTGGCGATCGAGGCCTTCGCGCTCAGCGCCCCCTAGCGCTGGCGAGCTCGGCGAGCAGCGCCGCGTGCACGCGCGGCGCCGCCGCGACGAAGGGAATGCGCGCGCCCTGGTAGGAGCGCAGCTCGATCGGGAACAGCGGCGCGCCATCGAGCCCGCTGACGATGCCGCCGGCGGCCTCGACGATCGCCGCCGGCGCGGCGAGGTCCCACAGCTTGCCGTGCAGGGTGATCGCCGCCTGCGCCTGGCCGGCGGCGACCGCCATCGCCTCGAGCGCGGCGCTGCCGAGCATCCGCAGCTTGCGCGCCTCCTGGCACCAGCGCAGGAACCAGGGCGGCAGGCTGCCGTCGCTGCGCACGAGGTTGCAGGTCAGCATCAGCAGGTCGTTCGGCTCGTAGGGCTCTGCGCGGCAGCGCAGGGGGCGCTCATCGGCCCAGGCGCCGCAGCCGCGCGCTGCCGCATAGCTGATGCCGCGGGTCGCGTCGTGCACGACGCCGAGCGCCGGCACGCCGTCGTCGAGGCGGGCGATGCACACCGCGAAGCACCCGAAGCCGGCGACGAAGTTGTTCGTGCCGTCGATCGGGTCGATCACCCACACCCGGCCGCCGCCGGCGATGCGCGTGATGCCCTCGCCGTGCTCGTCCTCCTCGCCGATCACCCCGTCAGCGGGGAAGCGCGCGCGCAGCGCGGCGACGATCCGCCGCTGGGCCGCGCGATCGCATTCGGTCACCGTCTCGGCTTGCGCTGCGGCGTGGGTCTTGGTCTCGCGGCGCACGCGGCCGGCCAGCGGCGCGATCTCGGCGGCGACCGCGCGCGCCAGCTCCCGCACGAAGCGCAGGTCGTCGTCGCTGCTCACGGACGGATGCGCACCGTCGTCGGCGTCCGCTGCGGATGCGCCAGCAGCTGGTACAGCTCCTCGACATCCTGGTTCTGCATGCGGATGCAGCCGTTGCTGACCTGGGCGCGCAGCTGGGCGTCGGCGCCGGTGTAGCCGTGGATGCCGATGCCGCTGGCCCCGAGCAGCTCGGCATCGAAGGGCAGCCACACCGGGCCGAGGATGTTCTCGGGATGCCCGTACTCGAAGACCGTCTTCTTCGTCGGATGCGTCCACTGCGGATGCCAGACGCGGTTGACGAGGCGCGTCTCGCCGGTCGGCGTCGGCGTCTCCTTGGCGCCGTGGGCGATGATGTAGCGCTTGGCGAAGACGCCGCCGATGAACAAGTCGAGCGTGAAGTCGGACAGATCGATGTCGATGTGATAACCGCCGCAGTCGCGCACGCGGACGACCTTGAGCGTCTCGCCGACCCGCAGGTCGGAGGCCGTCGGCGGCTTGCCGCGCAGGCGGTTGAGGAACTCCTGGCTCATCCCGTAGTGGCGCGCGATGCCGTCGGGGGTCTGGCCGGCGCTGACCGTGTGCACCGCCATCAGCCCGCTCTCGTCCTCGGTCCAGCGCGTCGGCGAGAAGAACAGCGCCTGGGCGAGCGGGGCGAGGCGCTCGCTCAGCAGCCGCTCTTCGCGGTCGTGCTGGCCCGGGATGTCGTAGAGCGCGCGCAGCGCCTCGCTGTAGAGGCGGGCGATGCGCGGCGCGCGCGGCGCCGTCGTCGGCTGCGGTCCGGCCTGCTGCCACAGCGCGTCGGCCTCGGCGAGCGCCTGCTGCGCCGCGGCCGGCAGGGCCGGCGCCGGCTGCGCTTCCGGCGCACTCGGGGTGAAGGGGTTCTCGCTCTGCGGCGTGTGCCCGAACCACCACCACCCGCCGGCAGCCAGGGCCGCAAGCGCCACGAGCAGCAGCAGGATGCGCATGTGCGCATGCTGCGGCACGGCGCGCTGCTGCAACCGGGTTGGCGCGCCGCCGCCGCGCCCTAGGCTGCGCGCTTGGAGCATCCATGATCGCGCCTCGTCCCGTCGTCGCGCTGTTGGCGCTCGCGGCCGCCCTTCCCGCCGGCGAGGCCGCGGCGGTCACGCGTTTCAACCAACCGGCGACCACCAGCGAGTTCGCGCCGGGTCGGCCGGTTCCTGGCGCCGGTCGGCAGGTCGTCGTCCAGGGCATGCTCAACCTCGACTCGGTGCAGCGCAGCAACGATCGCGACGCCAACAGCGAGACTTCGGACCACCGCGGCTACGGCATCCTGCACGCCGAGCTCGGCTTCAAGCTCCACCTCGATGAGCGGGCGACGGTCGCCGTCGGCGTCGGCTACCGCTCGGACATCGGCGACTACGGCCCGAGCAACCAGCGCCCGGGCAACCCGACGCCGCGGCCGAACGAGGCGCCGGTCGCCTCCGATCGCGCGCAGCTCGTCCTCGCCCACGCCTATGTGCACCTCAAGGAGATGTTCGGCCTCGAGGAGCTCGGCGCGCTCGCCGGACGCATGCCGGTGCGCTGGAACCTCGTGCAGAACCGCGGCGCCTTCCTCTACGACGCGCGCGCCGATGACCCGGTGATCGGCGCCTGGGACGGCGCGCGCATCAGCTACAGCGGCATCGATGAGTGGGTGTTCAGCCCCTGGATCTATCGGCTGCCCGACGCCTCGGTGCTCGGCGGCCTGACCATCGACTGGCAGCCGATGACCGCCGGCAGCGACCGCCTCTTCCTGACCGGCCTGATCACCGAGCACCGCGATGCCGTCGTGCCGCGCGCGCAGGGCGCCGCCTTCACCGCCGCTCGCCTGCGCACCTACGGCTTCGGCCTCGACTGGCGCATCGGCGAGACCGACCTGTGGTTCGATGGCGCGGCGCAGCGCGGCGACGCGCTCGGCGGCCAGCGCATCGCTGGCTACGGCGCCGAAGCCGGCGTCGACTGGCAGTTCACGCCCTACGGCAAGGGCCGCCTCGCCGCGATCGCCGGCTTCCAGCGCGGCGACGATCCGGCGACGCGCGACATCGAGAGCTTCGTCGCGCCCTGGGAGTCGATCTCCGATACCTTGATCGTCGAGCACGAGCAGTACGGCGAACTGACGCGCCTGCTCGTCGGCAACCTGCTCAGCGCCAAGCTGCGCTTCGGCATCGGCTTCGACGAGCGCGACCGCTGGCGCATCGAGCTGACCGCGGCGCACTATCGCCTGCACCAGCCGCTGGCGGCCGACGGCGGCCGCGAGTTTGCGAGCGAGCTCGACGCCGTCCTGCGCTGGCAGTACACCTACAATGTGCAGCTGCGGCTCTTCGGTGGCGTCGCCGAGCCGGGCGCCGGCCTGCGCGACGCCATCCGTCTGAGCGGGCTGGTTCCCGGCGATGACCTGATCTGGATCTTCGGCGGCAACCTGAATGTCAGCTTCTAGCGTGCCGAGCGTTCAAGCTGCGACCGCTGGCAGTGGACGCCCTGCTCGCCCGCGGCTATCATGAACACGCTTGGGGAGACGACGATGCTGCGCATGCTCGCCTGGAGCGCCGCGTTCGCAGCGGCGCTGGCGGCCGGCGAGAGCCCGCCGCTGCCCTATCCCCTGACGACCTGCCTGGTCAGCGGCCAGGAGCTCGGCAGCATGGGGCCGCCGCTGACGGTGGTCCGCGAGGGGCAAGAGATCCAGCTGTGCTGCCGCGGCTGCGTGCGCGCGCTCGACCGCGACCTGCCGCGCTACCTGCAGACGCTGGCGGCGGCGCGCGCGGCGCGCGCTGGCGACGCGACCCGATGACCGCGCTGCTGCTGGCCGGCGCGCTGCTCGGCGGGCTGACGGCGGCCGAGGCGGCGCTGGCCGAGGTCCTCGCCGCGCTGCGCGCGGCGCC
>JANWWU010000041.1 GCA_025055595.1 Planctomycetota bacterium
CCGGGCCCGAACACCGAGTGGCGGATGCGCTGGCCGACGCGCAGCGGCGGGAGGCCAGCGGTAGGGCGTTGCGCCTGCAGTTCCCGAGCGCTGCACAGCAGCCCGCGCTGGCGCAGCTCGGCGACAGAAGGCGGCGCCGCCGCGGCCGGCGCAGGCTCGGCGCAGCGCGTTTCGCCGACGAGGCGCAGGCAATCGCGCGGGATCTCCTCGAGGAAGCGGCTGCACACGGTCAGCGCGACCTGGCCGCGCAGCATGCGCGAGCGAGCCCAGGAGAGGTACAGCTCCTGGCGCGCACGGGTGATGCCGACATACATCAGCCGCCGCTCCTCCTCGAGCTGGCGCTCATCGACCTCGTTGCCGCGCAGCAGGGGCAGCAGGCCCTCCTCGAGGCCGGCGATGAACACGACGGGGAACTCCAGGCCCTTCGCCGCATGCAGGGTCATCAGCTGCACGCGGTCGCCGCCGCCCTCGTCCTCGCGCGCCTGGTTCGAGGCATTGAGTCCGACCACCTCCAGGAAGCCGGCGAGCCCGCCCTGCGGCTCGCCGAGGCGGTAGTGCTCGGCGGCGGTGATCACCTCGCGCATGTTGTCGAGCCGGTCGCCCGCCGCGGGATCCTGCGCATAATGGCTGGCGAGGTCGGCGAGCTCGATGACGCCGCGCACGCACGCGACGGGGTCGCCGAGCGGCAGCGTGCGCAGCAGCCGCCAGACGCGGGCGAAGGCCTGCAGCGGGGCGAGCGCGCGGCCGACCGCGAGCTGGGCGAACAGCCGCTCGTCCTCGAACACCTGCATCACCGGCACCTCGCGCTCGGCGGCGAACTCCAGCACCTGGTCGCGCGTCGCCTCGCCGAAGCCGCGCTTGGGCACGTTGCAGATGCGCGCGAAGGCGGCGCTGTCGCGCGGGTTGACCAGCAGCTTCAGGTAGGCGATGAGGTGCTTGACCTCCTCGCGGTCGTAGAAGCGCAGGCCGCCGTGCAGGCGATAGGGGATGGCGCGCACCCGCAGGCGGTCCTCGAGCACGCGGCTCATCGCGTTGGTGCGGTAGAACACCGCGAAGTCGCGCCAGCTCCGGCCCCGCCCGGCCTGCGCCGCGATCGACTGCGCGATCGCGTCGGCTTCGGCGATCTCGTCGTCGACCGCGAGCGCGACGATCGGCTTGCCGTCGGCGTTGTCGGTGCGGATCGCCTTGGCGAAGCGCTCGCGGTTGTGCTCGATGACGGCCTGGGCGGCGCGCAGGATGGTCTTGGTCGAGCGATAGTTGGTCTCCAGCGTCACCACCGTCACCGGATCGCCGTCGCGGTGGAAATCCTCGCGGAAGTTCAGGATCTTGCGGTAGTCGGCGCCGCGCCAGCCATAGATCGCCTGATCGGGGTCGCCGGTGGCGCAGACGTTGCGATGCTCGCCGAGCAGGCGCAGCAGGCGGTACTGCGCCTCGTTGGTGTCCTGGTACTCATCGACCAGGATGTAGGGGAAGCGCTCCTGCCAGCGCGCGCGCAGCGCGGCATCGGCTTCCAGCATCCGCACCGGCTTGAGCAGCAGGTCGTCGAAGTCGAGCTTGTCCTCAGCCTCCAGGCGCTCGTGGTAGCGGCACGCGACTTCCTGGCACAGCGCGCTGAAGTCGTCCTCCGGCGCCAGCCGCTGCCAGTCGACCAGCTGGTTCTTCCACTGCGAGATGCGCTGGGCGATGGCCCGCGGATCGTGGTCGCGCGGTTCACGGCCCGAGTCCTTGAGGATCTGCCGCACGTAGCGCTCGGGCTCGTCCTCGTCGCAGATCGTGTAGGTCCCCGGCTTGCCGGCGCGGTGCCGCTCGATGTTGAGGAAGCGCAGGCCGGCGGCGTGGAAGGTGCAGATCCACGGCGTGCGCAGGCCGAGCAGGGCCTGGATGCGCTCCTGCATCTCGCCGGCCGCCTTGTTGGTGAAGGTGATCGCCAGGATGCGGTCGGGCCGCACGCCGGCGGCCTGGATCAGGTGCGCGATGCGATGGGTGATGACGCGCGTCTTGCCCGAGCCCGCCCCCGCCACCACCAGCAGGGGGCCGCGCACATGCTCGACGGCCCGGCGCTGCTCCGGGTTGAGACCGGCGAGGACATCGACCGCCGGCATGTCAGGCCCGCTCGTCGTCGTCGATCGCCACCGGGATCGCCTCGCCGGCCAGCGGCACATGATCGATCAGGCGCACGCCGTCGACGAACACCGCGGCGGCCAGCACGCAGCGGTCATCGGCGCGCTCGGCTTCCTGGAAGCCGGGCAGGCTGACGACATCGCAGTAGTCGAGGTCGACGCCCTCGTTGACCAGCACCTCCTCGGCGACGATCTCGATCAGCTTGCGGCTCTCGGTCTCCCCGCCGCGGTAGGCGCGGCGCGCCAGCTCGAGGCCGCGCGGCAGCGCCAGGGCCTTGGCGCGCATCGCCGGCGTCAGGCGGCGGTTGCGGCTGCTCAGCGCCAGCCCGTCGCGATCGCGCACGGTCGGCGCGACGACGATCTCCACGCCGAGGTTGAGGTCGGCGACCATCCGCGAGACGATCAGCGCCTGCTGCAGGTCCTTCTGGCCGAAGATCGCGACATCGGGGCGCACCACCGCCAACAGCTTGGTGACCACCGTGCACACGCCGCGGAAGTGCCCGGGCCTGGCGATCGCGCACAGCTTGTCGGTCAGCGGCCCGTACATCTCGACGAAGGTGCAGTAGCCATCGGGATACATCTCGGCGGTCTCGGGCGTCCACACGACATCGACCCCGGCCTGCCGGCACAGCGCGAGGTCCTCATCCAGCGTGCGCGGATAGGTCGCGAGATCCTGCTGGTTGTCGAACTGCGTAGGATTGACGAAGATCGAGACGACGACGCGATCGGCGAGCTGGCGCGCGCGCTGCACCAGGCTGAGATGGCCAGCATGCAGGGCGCCCATCGTCGGCACGAAGCCGATGCGCGCCCCCCGCTGCAGCTGCGCGCGGCTCCACTGCCGCATGTCGGCGATGGGAACGAGCACCTCCATCGGCACCTCGCTGATTGTCGGCGGCTGGCGGCGCTGACCATGGCGGGCATGGCGTACCTCACCATCCGCATCAAGGATGAGGAAGGCTACCAGCGCGTCGCCATCGACAAGGAGAGCGTGATCATCGGTCGCTCCTCGTCCTGCGATGTCAGCGTGCGGCACAGCAGCGTCTCGCGCCAGCACTGCCGGCTCTACCGCAAGGACGAGGCGTGGTGGGTGGAGGACCTCGGCTCGCACAACGGGACCTTCGTCGGCAAGAACCGCGTCGGCGAGCCGCTGCGGCTCGCCGAGTGCGATGTCATCCGCATCGGCGCCGGCCGCCTGACCTTCCACGCCGGCCCGCTGCCGGCGGAGGCGCCGCCCGAGCCGACCCTCTCGGTCGAGGCCGAGACCGCGCCGACCTCGTTCGCCGCGCAGTGCGCGCGCTGCGCGCAGTGGGTCAGCGTCGCCCACCTCGCGCCCGGCCAGTCCCTGCCCTGCCCGCGCTGCGGCGCGGCGATCGCGCGCCCCGCCGACGAGCTCAGCCGAGGATCAGCGCCTTGACCGCGGCGAGCTTGGCGTCGCGCAGCTGCGGCGTATCGGCCTCGAGGTTCAAGCGCACGACCGGCTCGGTGTTGGAGGCGCGGACATTGCACCACCAGTCGGGGAAGCGGACGGTGATCCCGTCGAGCTCGCTGACCTCGCCCCCGAGCTGGCGCAGGCGGGCGAAGACCGCGCGGGCATCGCCGACGGTGAAGTTGATCTCGCCGGTGTGCCAGTACTTGCGCAGCGGCTTGACGAGGTCGGAGAGCCGCGCCGCGCCGCTGGCGAGGTTGGCGAGCAGCAGGAAGGCGTAGAGACCGCTGTCGGCGTTCCAGAAGTCGCGGAAGTAGTAGTGGCCGGAGAGCTCGCCGGCGAACACCGCGTGGCGCTCCTTGAGCGTGCGCTTGATGAAGCTGTGGCCGACGCGCGTCTCGACCGGCACCCCGCCGAGCGCGCGGATGCGCTCGGGCACGATCTTCGAGGAGCGCAGGTCGTAGGCGACCGTCGCCCCCGGCTCGCGCGCCAGGAAGTATTCGGCGAGCAGCGCCGTCGTCAGATCGCAGGGCACGAAGTCGCCGCTCTCGTCGACCAGCGCGCAGCGATCGCCGTCGCCATCGAAGGCGGCGCCGAAGTCGGCGCCCTCGGCGGGGACGCGCGCCTGCAGCTGCTTGAGGTTCTCGAGCTTGAGCGGATTGGCCTCGTGCACCGGGAAGCGGCCGTCGGGGTCGAAGTTGAGCGGCACGAGCGTCAGGCCCGGCAGGCGCGGCGCGAGGTGCTGGAACATCATGCCGATGATCCCGTTGCCGCCGTCGATCACCACTTTGAGCGGGCGCTTGGGCTGCCACAGCCGCGCGAGGAAGGCGGCGTAGGCATCGAGGGTCAGCGCCTCGCGCACGCTGCCGCCGGGGCGCTTGACGATCTTCGCCAGGCGCGCCAGCTGCTCGATCTCCTCCATGCCGCTGCCGGCGCCGACCGGCACGAAGCCCGGCCCGGTGATCTTGATGCCGCCGTAGGCCGCCGGGTTGTGCGAGGCCGTCACCTGGATGCCGCCGGCGCTGTCGAGGTGGTGCATGCTGAAGGTCAGCGCCGGCGTCGACAGCAGGCCGACATCGATCACCTGCACGCCGGCGTCGACCAGCCCCTTGATCACCGCCTGCTTGAGCGCCGGGCTCGATACCCGCATGTCGCGGCCGACGCAGAACGGCTTGCCGGCGAGGTCGAGCACCTGCGCCACCGCGTTGCCGATCGCATACGCCAGCGCCTCGTTGAGCTCGGAGGGATAGATGCCGCGGATGTCGTAGGCCTTGAAGGGATCGGGCATGGCCTGCTCCTCGGCCTCGCCAGCCTACGGTTCAGCCTCCTGCGGCAACGCAGCCCCGGCGCCTAGCCGATCCGCGCCGGCACGGGGTGCCCGCAGAGATAGGCCCGGGCGCTCATCGCCGCCTTGCCCGCCGGCTGCAGCCGCCTCACCACCACGCTGCCGCGGCCGCAGCCGATGCGCAGGCCGCGGTCCTCGGCGACCGCCGTCGCCGGCGGCAGCTCGCCGGCCGCGACCTCGACCTCGAGGATGCCGACGCGCGCGCCATCGAAGCGCGTCCAGCATCCCGGCGTCGGCGTGTAGGCGCGCACCCAGCGCTCGATCTCCTCCGCCGGCAGGCTCCAGTCCAGACAGCCGTCGGCATCGCTCAGGCGGCGGCAGTAGGTCGCCAGCGCCTCGTCCTGCGGCGTCGGCGTCAGCTCCGGCCAGCGCTCGAGGAAGCGCGCCAGCGCGCGCGCCGCAGCCTCGGCGACCGCATCGTGCAGCCAGGGCAGGGTCGCGCCCTCGGGCAGCGGGATGCGCTCCGCCAGGTACACCGGCCCGGCATCGAGCGCCGGCACCATCTGCATCACGCTGACCCCGCTCTCGCGGTCGCCGGCGCGCAGGGCGGCCTGCAGCGGGGACGCCCCGCGCCAGCGCGGCAACAGCGAGCCGTGCAGGTTGACGCAGGCGCGCGGCAGGGCGAGGACCGGCGGCCGCAGGATCTCGCCGTAGGCCATGACGATGAACAGGTCATGGCCGTGCAGGCGCGCCTCGCGCTCGGCCCCGCGCAGGGTCTCGGGCTGCCACACCGGCACCCCAAGCTCCTCGGCCGCGCGCTTCACCGGCGGCGGCTGCGGCCGCAGCCCGCGGCCGGCCGGCCGATCGGGCTGGGTGATCGCCAGCCGCAGATCGCTGCGCTCCGCCAGCAGCCGCAGCGCCGGCACGGCGATCGCCGGCGAGCCCATGAACACCGTCCGCCAGCGCGGCATCAGCGCATGCTGCATGGCGCCCGCGCTTTGCCACGGCGCCGACAGCGCGCCGGCGTGTCAGATCGCGCCCGCAAAGCCGCTATCAAGGGCATGCCGACCTGTCCGAATCCCGCTTGCCAGCATGTCTCCGAGGCCACGGACTTCTGCCCGCGCTGCCAGCGCAGCATGCGCGCCCCGGCGCCGCCGCGCTCGCCGGCCGGGCGCGTGCCCTGCGTCGGCTGGCGTCTGCGCTGGCGCCACGCTCTGCCCCGCCACGAGGTCGCCGCTCTGCCTTGCCTGCCCGGCCTGCTGCTGCCGATCGCTGGCAGCGAGGCCGACGGCTGCGCCGTGTTCGCGATCGAGGAGCGCCGGCGCCCGCAGCAGGTCACGGTCTGGCTTGCGGAACGCGAGCCGATCGACGCCGCGCTGACGCTCGTCCGCGGCCTGGCGCGCCTGCTGATCGACTGGCATCAGCGCGGCTATCTCTGCGGCGACATCCAGCTCGACACGCTGTTCATCGACGAGGCGGGCGCGGTCGCCATCGCCGGCATCATGCCGCTGCCCATCGATCAGGCGGCCTGGCTGCGCCCGCTGCCGGCGAGCGCCGGCTTCGATGCCCCGGAGATCCGCAACCGCGATGCGGCGCGCGTCGGGACCGCGAGCGATGTCTATGCCCTGGCCGCCACGCTGGTCGGCGTCGCCGAGCGGCTGCCGCGCTTCGCCGATTTCGGCGATCTCGAAGTGCTCGCCCATCAGTTCGTGCCGCGGCATCCCCAGGTGCCGCCGCCGATGCATGGCTGGCTGCGCCGCTCGCTGGCGATGAACAGCAAGGAGCGCTTCCCCGATGTCGCGGCCCAGCTGCAGGCCCTCGAGGAGGCCTGGCGTCCGCGTCCCCCCTCGGAAGCGGCGCTGCGGCTGAGCGGCGGCAGCGCCACCCGGCCGGGGTGGTGCAAGCTGTGCGCGGCCGATGACGAGCGCGACGACGGCGAGATCAACGCCGATCGCGCGCTCTTCCTGAGCGAGGCGAAGCCCCTGCGACAGCTCGTCCTCGTCGCCGACGGCATCACGGCCTGCACGATCGGCAGCGGCGCCCGCGCCGCGACCATCGTCGAGACGACGGTGCGCGAGCTCTGGCCGAGCATCCGCAGCGCCGACGATGTCGCCTCCGCCCTGCGCACCGCCAACGAGCGCATCGTCGCCGAGGCCGCCCAACTGTGCGCCGCGCGGAGCCAGGAGCCAGAGGCGCGCGGCCTGATGGCCGCCAGCGTGGCGGCGCTCTACAACGATGGCCGCCAGGCCGAGCTGATCACCTGCGGCGATGTCCGCGCCTACCTGTGGAGCGCCGACCGCGGCCTCGCCCTGCTCAGCGCCGACGACCACGCGGGAGTCGCGCGCATCGTCCGCGGCCGGCCGCTGGGCGCGGCGTGCGACGGCAGCGAGGAGGCCCTCACGGCGTGCATCGGCATGGCGCGGCGCGAGGACTCCGGCCTGGTCGCGCAGCCGCCGCCGCTGCGGCGCCGACCGCTCGCGCTCGGCCCCGACGATGTGCTGGTGCTGTGCAGCGATGGCTTGACCGACTACCTCATCCGCCAGACCGGCAAGGGCCGCTGGGCTGCCGAACTGATGCTCGAAACCCGCATCGCCGAAGCGGTGCAGCGCCAGTTCGGGATGAAGCAGCTCGCCAACTACCTCGCCAGCGCGGCGGATGTCAACGGCGGCGGCGACAACATCACGGTGATGTGCCTGCGCTGCCAGCCGCTGCCCCTGCCTGCCGAGGGCCACGCCGTGCCCCGCTCCCCCGCGCCGTCCGTGCCGGCGCCGCGCTCTCCCGCCGCAAAGCGCGTGTCAGAAGCCGCGCCGGTCCCGTCTATCACGCATGGGAATCAGCAGCCATGAGCCAGACCGATCTGCAGCCGATCCTCCTCGAAGTCAGCGCCAGCCCGGCAGCCGTCGTCTGCGACGGCAGCGAGCAGGATGTCGCGATCCTCGTCTCGGTGCGTCCGTCAGACGCCCTGCGCGCCTCGCCCGAAGCGACGAGGATCGGCACCGACCTGTGCCTCGTTCTCGACTGCAGCGGCAGCATGGAGAAGCCCTGCGGGAACGCCTCGCGGCTGGAGGTCGCGGTGCAGGCCGCGCGCGCGATCCTGCCGCTGCTGCGGCCCCAGGACACGATCAGCGTCGTCAGCTTCAGCGGCGATGCCCGGGTGCTGCTCGCCACCGCGACGCCCGCCGATCCGCAGCAAGCGCTCGCCGCCCTCGAAGGCCTGAGCCCGAGTTTCGAGACCGCCATCGGCCAGGGCTTGACGACCGCGGTCCGGGTCCTCGCCGCCTGCGATGCGCGCCGCCATCGACGCATCGTGCTGCTGACCGATGGGCATGCGACCGACGGCGAAGCCGGACTGGAGGCGGCGGCGCTGGCCGCGCAGCAGGGCATCGTCATCGATGCGCTGGGCATCGGCGACGACTACCACAAGATCTACCTCGAACGCCTGGTCGCTCCCGGCAAGGGGCGGTCGGCGCCGATCGCGAGCGCCGAGGACGCGGTCGCGGCGTTCCGCAATCTGGCGATCCTCGCCACCCAGGCCGTCGCCACCAACGTCCAGCTGCAGATCGAGTTCTCGCCCGACGTGCGCGCCGCCGACCACTACCGCGGAGCGCCCGAGAACCTCTACCTCGGGATGGTGCGCTATCCGACGGCCGCGCGCCGGATCGAGATCCCGCTCGGCGCGATCGAGCGCGACCAGCGCTACGACTATTACTTCGTCGTGCGCGTGCCGGCGCCGACCGATGCCGGCGGCCAGCTGCGCCTGGCGCGCTTCGCCATCGCCTGCGATGTCCCGGCATGGAATCGCAGCGGGGTCATGACGAGCGCGAACGCCGTCGTCGACCTCGTCGAGCCGGGGACCATCGTCGCCCATGACAGCCGCATCGAGGTCGGCCTGGCGCGGGCGCGCATCAAGCGCTGGGAACGCGAGGCCGACGAGGCCCGGCAGCGCGGCGATGCCGCGACCGCCGTCGCCCGCTACCGGCAGGCGATCGAGCTCTGCCATCGCCAGGGGATGTACGCCGAAGAGCAGAACTATCAGGCGATCCTCGACAGCTACCTGGCCACTGGCACCGTCGATCAGGCCCTGCTCAACCGCGCTGCGCACAGCTCGACCAAGGCCGCCGATGCCGGGATCCTGCCGATGGCCGCCTCCGGTCCCCGTCACAACCCATTCGCCGCCCGCCGCGCCCACAGCGCCACCCGTGGAGGTCCGTCATGAAACGCCGAACCCAGCCCGAGCACCCGCAGCCCGAGCGCCACGACTCGCCAGCGCCGGCGTCGTATCGCTGCCCGCGCCCGAGCTGCGAGCGCACCTACGCCGCCGATAGCCAGGAGGCCCGCGACGGCTTCTGCAGCTGCGGCACTCGCCTGGAAGCCGTCGCCGAGGCGCCGACGCTCTCGAGCCAGGCGGCGAGCGCCGCTTCTGGCAGGATCTTCCAGTCGGTGCGCGCGCCGCAGCCGCTGCGTCGCGCGGGCAACGGCTTCGGCGGACCGCCGCTGCCGCCCGCGGCCTGCGCGCCGCCGTCGCCCACGCCGCCGGCGGCGTCGCCGGCTGCGTCCCCGGCGAAACCGGAGGCGGTCGATGGCGTCCCCGTCCTCGTCATCGTCGGACCCGATGGCCGCGATGCCCTGCGCCTGCCGCTGGTGCAGGATGAAGTGCTGATCGGGCGCAGCAGCCGTCACGGCGTCCCCGACATCGACTGCACGCCGTGGGCCGATCTCGGCATCAGCCGTCGCCACTGTCTGGTGTTCCGCGCTCCCCAGGGCTGGATGCTGCGGCGCCTGCCGGAGAGCGCGCCGGTCTTCCATCAGGGCCGCGAGCTCGCGCCTGGAGAGAGCGTCCCCCTGCGGCCGAACGACGAGGTCGTGCTCGGCTCCGGCCTCGGCCTCACGCTCGAAGAGCGCAGCGCATGAGCTGGACCTTTTTCCCGGCGCAGGATGGCTGCTGCAGCGCCGTGCCCGCGGCGGGAGGAGCGAGGGTGCGCACTCCCGCCTGCGTCGGCGGCCGCTACCGCATCACCGGCATCCTCGGCGGCGGCGGCTGCGGCGTCGTGTGGACCGCCGCCGATCTGCGCCTCGACGGCCGCCCCGTCCTGGTCAAGGCGCGGCGCTACGACCGCGAGCCCGGCCTGTTCGCGCACCGCGCCGACCGCCATCGCGCATCGCAGATCGCCCTGCTGCGTGCGCAGATGCGTTTCGAAGCGATGACGATGAACTGGCTGCGCATGCGCGGGGAGGCGCGCACCCCGATCGTCCTCGATCTGGTCACCGACGAAGCTCCCGATCTGCGCGGACCGCACGACGACGGGACCTCCGGACCCTGGACCTGGGACGATCCGCTGGTCGCCGCCGAGCCGTATCTGATCCTGCAGCCGATCATCGGCGAAGATCTCTTGACCTATGCCGCGCGTGTCCGCGGCGGCCCCTCCTGGCCGCGGGAAGCCCTGCGCCTGGGCAGGGAGCTCGCCGGCATCCTGCAGCGCCTGCATCGGCCGCTCGATGCGCAGGGCCACTATCTGATCTATCAAGACCTCAAGCCCGGCAATGTCATCATCGGCGACGACCGCAAGCTGCATCTGATCGATTTCGGCGCGATCACCCTGGTCGCGCCGCAAGCGGGCGGCGGCACCTGCAGCTGCCTGACCGATGACGGCCTCGGCATCCTCGGCGTGCCCGGCGCGATCCTCGGCAACCCCGGCCTCGGCACTCCCGGCTACAAGCCGCCGGAGATGGCGACGCCGGAGGGGCGGCGCTCGCTCGATGCCAGGGTCGATGTCTACGGCTGGGGCGCGACGATGTGGGCGCTGCTGACCGGTCGCGAGCCGCCGGCGGTGCCCGAGCACGGCCCGCTCGATCTGCAAGCTCTGAAGAGCTGCGCCTGCGCGCCGCGGCTGCTCCACGCCGTGCACCGCGCCTGCCAGCCCCAGCGCGACGAGCGTCCCGCCTCGATGACGGAGGTTCTCGCGATGCTCAAGGAGGGAACGGCGCCGTGAACGAAGTCGCCAGCGTCCTGTGCGCGCACCGCCGGTCGCATCCGTCGTCGCTTGCGGCGCGCGGCGACGATGCGCGCTTCGTCACCTGCGCGCCCGAGGCATGGGACGGCGAGCCCCTCGTCCAAGACCCGACCTCGCGCTTCACGCTGCTGATGGCGCACGACCAGCGAGTCACCGGACCGGGCGTGCCGCGACCGGTCGTGCTGAAGCTGGTGGCGCCGCCCTACGCTTCCCGTCAGCGAGAGCTGATCGCTGCCCAGGTGCAAGTGCTGCGCTGCGCGCGCACCAACCTCCTGCCCGCCGTCCTCGATCTCATCGAGCTCGACCGCGAAGGACGGGCGCATCCGGCAGAGGCGCACTGCGCCTCCGGCCTGGCGTTGGAAGCGATGCCCGGCAGGTCGCTGCGCAAGGTCATCGACGAAGAACGGCCCTGGTCGCTCCAGCGGCGTCTCGTCTTCGCCCGAGAGGTCGGATCCTGGCTGGCGCTGATGCTGCGGCGCGGGCTGTGCTCCTTCGATTGCTCGCCGTGGCACATTCGCGTACTCGATGACGGCTCGCCGGCCTTCGTCGGCATCGGCAGCCTCTGCCCAGTCGATGCCTACGGCCGGCCCGAACCGCGGCACGTGAACTTCCGTGCCACGCGCCGCGGCTCGGCCCCGCCGGAGGCCTACGGTCCGCAAGCGTGCCAGCTCAGCGCCGATCGCCTCGCGGTATGGTCGGTGCAGGCCCTGCTCATGCACTTGTTGCTGTGGAAGGCCGACCTGCCATCGGAGGTCTTCGCCGGCACCTCCACCATCGATCGCCACAGCGTCGGCGCCGTCCTCGTGCCGCGGGCGCGGCACATCTCCGAGCGCCGGCGGAAGCTGCAGCGCTGGCTGGTGCGCACCTGGGATGCGATCGATCTGCCGATGCTGCTGGCGCGACTCGACGAGCAGGGGGCTGCGAGATGAGCGAGCTGCGCATCGCCCGCCTGGCCGAGCGCTGCCGCACCCTCGGCCCAGGGGTGCGCGCCGTGATCTGGGTGCAGGGCTGCCTGCTGCGCTGCCCCGGCTGCGTCGCTCCCGAGACCCACGCGCTGGACGGCGGCACGGCGGTCCCGGTCGCGACGCTGGTGCAGCGCCTGGCGGCGCTGCCGGACATCGACGGCCTGACGATCAGCGGCGGCGAGCCGCTGCTCCAGGCCGAGGCGCTCAACGAGCTGATCGACGGTCTCCGTCGGCACCGCGATCTCTCGGTGATGGTCTACACCGGCTACACCTTCGAGCATCTGCAGCAGCACGGCACCGCCGCCCAGCGGGCGCTGCTCGCGCGCTGCGACATCCTGGTCGACGGTCCATTCCTGCGCAGCGCGCCGACGACGCGGCGCTGGCGCGGCTCGGAGAACCAGCGCGTCCTCCTGCTCAGCGAGCGGCATCGCGATCTCGCCGCCTCGCTGGACGAACCGCTGTGCGAGATCGATGTGCGGGTCGATGCCGACGGCACGCTGATGTGGATGGGCATCCCGACTCCGGAACTGCGGGAACGCGTCGAGGCGGGGTTGAGCAAGCGCGGCGTGCGCTGGAAGGTGACCGGCTAGCGCTACCAGAAAGTCGCCATCTGCCGCCTCGATCTCGGGGGAGGACAGCGATGGACAGCGCCCCGACGCCTGCCTCGCCCGATCCGCGCGCCACGCCCGAGGCCGCGGCGCGAGGCCTGCGGCGCGCCTTGCCGAAGACGCCGTCGCGCACGGTGCGCAGGCGGACGAGTTCGACGGCTCGCCCGGCCGCGCCGCCGATCCCCTCGCCTGCGGAACGCCGCACCGCGTTGGCACAGCGCGGCACCGCGTGACCGATGGCGGCGAGCGCTGTCAGAAAGCTGCTGCTGATCCGCTATCTTCGATGAACGGAGAAACCGATGAGCGGTTCGCCCAAATACCAGTGGTTCAGCCTGTCCCAGCAGACCGAGCGTCGACTGCGACATCGGCGGCGCCAGCTGATGGAGGATGCGCGACGCCGCGCAGCCGAGCGCGCGCGGCGCGCAGCCGAGCGCGCGCGACGCGAGGCCGAAGAGCGCGCGCGGCGCAAGGCCGAAGAGCGCGAGCGGCGCAAGGCCGAAGTGTTGGCCGCGATCGCGGCGCAGCGGGAGCGCTGCAGCGCGATGACCGAGGACCCCAGCATCGGTCGCTGGGTCTCGGCGCAGCTCGCAGCCCAGCGCACGGAACTCGACAACGCCGAGCGCGAGCTCGCGCAGGGCCAGGTGGCGGCGGCGCAGGCGCGCGTGGAGCGCATCAAGGCCGAGCTCGATGCGGCCTACGCCGCGGCAGGCGAGGCGCAGCTGCAAGAGGATCGCCGGCAGTATGTCGTCAACAGCCTGCTCGACGTCTTCGCGGAACTCGGCTTCACGCTCGATGGCGGCATCCGGCTCGAGCGCGCCGACGACCCGCGCTCGGCGCTGATGTTCCAGGTCCGCCGCCTTTCCGGCGAGGCGATCGCCGTCTCGGTCCCGCAGGACCTGCGCGACCGGGTCTGGTACGACATCGCCGGGCTGCCGCGCCGGGAGCACATCGCGGCCGATGGCACGCTCGCCACCTCCTGCGATGAAGCCGAGGCCGAAATCTCGCGGATGCGCGCCCTGCTGGCCCAGCAGGGCGTGCTCGCCGGCGAGCTGCTGTGGGAAGGCCGCGATCCCGATCGCCCCGCGCCCACCGCCCTGACCCTGCCGACCAGCGCTCAAGCCACCCAAGAGGCCCAGTCATGAGCGTCGTACCCGCCGCTTCGTCGCCCTGGCTCGCCGAGGTCGATCGCGAACTGCTGCGCGGTCGCTCGGCGCTGCTCCTCACCGGCAACGTCCACGACGCCTACCGCTGGGGCGGAACCTTCCAGAATGAGCACGGCGCCCTCGACATCGAAGCCGCCCTCGGTCGCCTGCTCGCCGCCGCCGGCTACGCCGTCGTCGCGTACTGGGACGCCGCCGACGGCCTGCGCTTCCAGGACCCGGCGATGGAGGAGCGGTGGGCGGCGTTGGGCGCCGCGCCAGCCGCGCCGCCGCCGGTGGCCGCTGTTCCGGCCGCCGCAGCGCCCCCCGGCCGTCAACCGCCGCGCGCCGTCGCCGGCAGCCAGCGCTTGCTCGAGATCAGCAACGGCATCCGCCGCGCCCTGGCCCAGGGCGAGGTGCCGGTCGCCGTCGTCCTCCACGCCTCCGTCCCCTTCGTCGCCGACCGCGAACGGCATCCCGAACCCCAGGACCGCTGCCTGCTGACGCATCTGCTGCGCGCGATGGCCGAGGCCGCGCATCATGCCGAGGGGCCGGCGGCGGGACGGCGCAATGCGCTGATCCTGATCGGCAGCCGCGCCGAGCGCATTCCCGAGGTGCTGATCCACAACAACCCCCACCTCGCGCTGGTCAGCATCCCGCTGCCCGGACCCGAGGAGCGCCTCGCTTATCTGACCGCTTATTACGGCAACTTCCATCGCAGTGCGCCGCAGGAGTCGACGCCCGCGCCCGCCGTCGCCGAGGCCTTCGTCCTCGCCACCGACGGCATGCGCATCTGGGACCTGGAAGCGATCCGCCGCGCCTCGCTCGCCGAGCGCCTGCCCATCGAGCGCCCGCGCGATCTGATCGCCTTCTTCCGCTGCGGACAGCGCGACGATCCCTGGGAGCGCCTCGATCCGGCCAAGCTGCGCAGCGTCCGCGCCCACCTGTCGGCGCGCGTCAAGGGGCAGGACCACGCGATCAGCGCCATCGAAGACATGCTGATCGACGCGCGCATCGGCCTGCGCTTGGAGGACGCCGGAATGAGCGGCAGCGGGCGGCCCAAGGGCGTGTTCTTCTTCGTCGGCCCCACCGGCGTCGGCAAGACCGACCTCGCCAAGGCGCTCGCCGAGTTCATTTTCGGCGACGAAGGCGCCCTGCGCCGCTGGGACATGAGCGAGTTCCAGCAGGAGCACGCCGCCGAGCGCCTCACCGGCTCGCCACCGGGTTACGTCGGCCACGACAGCGGCGGCGAGCTGACCAACTGGGTGCGCGCGCATCCCTTCAGCATCCTGCTCTTCGACGAGATCGAGAAGGCGCACCCGCGCGTCCTCGACCGCTTCCTGCAGATCCTCGAGGACGGCCGGCTCACCGACGGCCTGGGGCGGACGGTGTCGTTCAACCGCTCGGTGATCATCTTCACCTCGAACATCGGGGCGGCGACCCTCGACCTCGCCGCGGTCGCCGCCGGCGCGCTGTCGGCAGAGCAGGTGCAGCAGCATTTCCGCACCGCGGTGCGCCAGCACTTCGTCGAACGCCTCGGGCGCCCCGAGCTGCTCAACCGCATCGGTTCGGGGATCATCGCCTTCGACTGCCTGCGCCCGCAGCACATCGACGCGATCTGCGAGAAGTTCCTCGCCCGCCTCGCCGCCGAAGCGCTGCGCCTGCACGGCGTCCGCCTCAGCTTCCCCAACGGCTCGGTCGTCGCCGCCATCCACGAGCGGATGCTGCAGGGCGACCACCTCGCCAACGGCGGCCGGCGGGTACGGATGCTGGTCGAGGACCTCGTCAAGCGCCCGTTGACGCGCTGGCTGTTCGAGAACGGCGGCAACTGCGAGCTGGCGATCGTCATGGATGCCGAGGGCCGAGCGCACATCCACCGCCTCGACGCTGCGCCTCAGTAAGGGCAGCGGCGGATGCAGTGCGCACGATCGCGGTCCAGCTCGTCCTGCAGCACGGCCAGCGGGGTGCCGGCGGGCGCCGACAGCGGCGCGCGGTGCGGCTCGCCCCAGGCATCGAGGATCGCCGCGGCGCGGCGCGCGAGCAGGCACAGGATGCTGTGGCGCGGCGTCGGCTCGGCGGGGAACAGCTCGCTGCGCGCGAGGATGGCGGCAGCGCGCCGCGCCGTCCGGCCCTCGACCAGCCGCCAGCGCAGCAGCGTCTCCGGCACCAGGAAGCTCGGATACCGCGGTTCGTCCTCCACGGCATCGAGGATGCGGTCCGCCGCCTGTTCCAAGCCGCGCCACCGTCCGCGGTCCGCGGGATGGCGGATGGCGATCCAGCGCAGGGCGTAGATCAGGTCATAGCGGCGGCGCTCGCGCAGGAACCCGTCCCACTGCCAGCCGTCCTCCTCCACCCAGAGCGCCAGCTCCGTCCAATCCGGCGCGCCGAGCTCGCCGGGAGCGGGCAGACGGCCATGCAGATCGTGCCAGCTGACCAGGACATCGATGCAGGCGTTCTGCCAGCGTTCGCGCGTCGCCGTCGCATCGTTGACCGCGCGGGCGTAGTCGAGGCACGCCGCCCAGTAGCGGCGCTCGCGCGTCCGCAGCTCCCAGCTCTCTCGCAAGGCCGCGGCGCGGCCATGCCAGCGCCCCTCGTACTCGATCCAGCGCGCCGCGGCATCGAGCAGGCAGAGGCGCCCGAAGATCGCTTGCACCGGACGCGGCGCCGGAGCTTCGGCCACGGCGATGCGCCGCTGCAGCTGCTCCCACACCGCTCCCTGCCGCTGCCAGCGGCCATTGTCGATGGCGACGATCGCCGTATGCGCATGCCAGCGCGCATCGAGGTAGTCGCCGAGCGGTCCCCACGGCAGGACCTCGACCTCCTGCAGAGCGCGCGCCGCCGTCACGCTCAGCGCCTCGGCCCGATCGCTGTCGCCGGCATGCAGCGCCGCGCGCGCCGCCAGGTTGCAGGCGACGGCGCGCACCAGCGGCCGCCGATCCCGCAGCAGCCGGTCGAGCAGGCGCCCCAGCGCCGCGAGATCGAGCCACGGGAGGGCGGACATCGTCGCCCGATCCAGCAGCAGCAGCAGGCGCAGCGTTGCAGGCTCGTCGAGCGCCAGCCCCAGGGCCTCGATCAGCTGCGGCAGCGCCAGCCGCGGCTCGCGGTCGACCTCCAGCACCTCGATGCCGAGCGCGCGCACTGCCGCCAGCCCCTTCTGCCCGCGGACGACCGCCAGCGTGCGATAGCCCCACAGCCGCGCCACCCGCGCCTTGGCCGGCAGCGTCTCGGAAGCGACCGGCGTCAGGCGCGGATGGCCGCCGTCGTCGCGCAGCTCCCCCGTGCATGCCAGCGTCGCCTGCGTCGGGTATTCGGCGCCGAGGAAATGGAGACCGGCGGCGAGCAGCGCCGACAGGCCGCTGCTCTTGCCCCAGATCTCCTGCGCAAGGTGCCGCCGATCGAAGCCGAGGCCGCGCGGCTCCGCGCCGAGCTCGCACGCCCAGCGCCGCGCGCAGGCCGCCGCCGTCGCCCACGGCTCATCGTCGCCGACATCGTCGGCCGCTGTCGCCCGGACCCAGCCGATCCAGCCGATCCCCTGCTCGCTCTCGCCGCGGGCCAGGACCGGCACGCCGGGCGGTCCCTCGCCGACGCCGGAACCGCCGGCAGCGCGGGCGCGCCACCATGCGATGGCAGCTGCGGCAGCCGCGGCCGCGGGGAGGGTCAGCGCCGTCCCGCACTCCCGCGCGATCGTCTCCGGATCCCTGCCGCAGCGTCCCAGCAGGGACCACGGCGGCGTCACACTGGCCAGTATCTCAGCGATGCCGACCGGCAAGATCTATTCCACGCTTCGTCGCCGTCTTCAACGCAGGATCAGCCGCGTGCCGTCGAGCAGCTCGACCGTGATCGGCGCCACGGTGCAGATCAGCTGGCGGTGCGCCCGGGTCAGCGCGGTCGCCGCCCACAGCTGCGGTCCCTGCCGGACGAACGGCAGCACCTGCAGGCGCGCGGCGACGACCGGCTGCGGCGCCTCGACCTCGAGCAGCGCCGTCCAATCCTCCATCAGCTGGCGCTGCACGATCACCCGCCCGTGCAACGCGCCCGGCAGCTCCAGCTGCATCCTCACCGTATCGAACAGCTGCTTGAGGCGCGGCGGCACGGTCGCGGCGTATGCCGCTCCCTGCAGCAGCTCGTCCAGACTGTACGGCGCGAGCCGAGCCTCGCTGCGCCGTGTCAGCCGGCACTCGAAGCGCGGCGGCGCCGGCGCCCACGGCGCGGCGAGCGCCGCCAACGGATACGCCACCACCGCCCAGGTGTCGGGATCGGCGGGATCCTGCGGGCACTCCGCGCGCCAGGCCGCGAGCCACTCCCTCGCCTCGAGATCGAAGGGGAGCGACGCCGCGCGCGTCTCCACCCAGGCCGCGGCATCGACCGCCAGCCCCCAATGCTGCGCCAGCCGGTACAGCCCTTGCGCCTGCGCGATGCGCAGCCCGCGTTCCGCGCCCGTCGTCCGCGCCAGGTCGGCCATCGTCTCCGTCAGTCGCCGCTGCAGCAAGCCCTCCAGGTCGATTCCGCGCGCCGCCGCCTGCTCGCGCAGGGCAGCCGCCGCGGCGCGACGACCGGCGCCGAGCAGCCAGCCGGCCGTCACCAGGGCCGCGGCGAAATCCTCGGCATCGCCCTGCAGCTGCTGAGCGAAACGCTGTTCCAAAGCAGCGAGATCGTAGCTCATGACAGCATCTCCCTGCCGAGAATAGTTTCTCTAGCGGCGCTTTCTGACAGGGAATCTCCCAGCGGCGGCGACGGCGGCGCAGCGCCAAAGCGGCGACCGCGAATGCCTGCGCCCGCCCGCGATGCCCGAGCAAGCGCCCGCAGAGCGGGCGTTCCCAGGCCGTGCCTGCCGTCGCTCGCCCCGCCGGGGTCCGCGACCGTCAGTCTCGCCGGCCCGCTCACCGCTCTTCCCCCTCGTCCATCTCGCCGAACTGCAGCGAATCGAGGAGCTGCCCGTCCTGCAAGGCCTCGCGGTAGCGCTTCATCCGCTGATCGAAGGCAGCGCGCTGGATGTCCGGAATGAGCCGCTGGAACAGGTCATAGGTCAGCGGCTGCAGCCAAAAGTCTTTGTCCAGATCGCACAGCTTGTCGCGATACCTCTTGAGGGTTTTGACCGCCTTGCGGCCGCTGTCTTCCAATTGTTGGACCTTCTCGCAGAGCCGCTCCCGCTCCTGCAAATAGCGCTGCTTGGCGATCGCATGGGCGTCCTCGAGCTCGGCCCAGGCCGTGCCGTCGTTCCGCCCGACGACGATCACCGACTCGCAGAGGATGCGCTGCAGCTGCGGTGCCGGCGGTTCCTCCCAGTCGATCCTCGGCTGCAGCTGCATGCCCCCCGTGTGCGCTACCTGCCGCGTGACATCGAGCTGCGGATTCAACCGCCAGCATTCGGGCTGCACCAGCGCCGGGCGGGCAGGAGCGACGAGGATGTAAGCCTGCTCCACGCCCTCCTGCTCGCCGCGCTCAGCATCTGCGGCAATCGGCTGCGCTTTCTTGCACTGCTTGATGAATTCCACTATCCGAGGGGCATCGAAGGCCGTCAAATACAGCGCCAGCGGCGCCTGCGTCGGATCCCAGTCGGACGGCAGGCCATTAGCTATCAGCTGCTGCGCCAGGTCGTGCACCCGCCCGCAGAACCAATCCTCACACCATCTGGAGGCCTCGTGCTGCGCCAGCGCTTCGGCGCTGTACGGATGGGGGCCATGCGGCTCATGCCCCGGCGGCCAGCAAGCGCGCCCCTTGTGATGCCAGTCGATCAGTCGCCGCCAATAGACGCTGGCCAGCCCGCCCTCGGGATCCTCGATGTAGGCCCACACCGCGACACTCCACCCGTGCGGATCCTGCGGGCGGCGCGTCGCAGCTGCGATCAGGCGATCTTGCGCAGACATCGCTTGCACCCCATCGCCCAGACTATGGGCAGGCATCGGCCAGCAACAGCGGCGCCGGCCGCGCAAGCGACGCCCCTCGTGCGGTCTGTCAGCTGCGCCAGCGCTGCGCGTTCTCTAGGACAGGCCGTGCTGGCAAGCCGCTGTTTCCGCCGCGTCGCGCCCGCGCCTTGCACGTCGTTGCCATCATCATATCGTCTTCACTGTTTCATGATGACCTCACTGCGCCCGCATGTAGCGGAAGCCGACGAGCGCGCGCCCGCCTGGGCGCTCCTGGCCGCCGTCTTCGAGGAGCCAGCCGGCTGGCAAAGTCGCAGCAGCGACCTCCTCTATGTGATCCGCGAGGGAACGGACATCGTCGGCGCCGCCACCGTCGAGCCCGGCCCGCGCTCGTGGTACATTCGCCTGCTCGCTGTCGATCCGCAGCGGCGCCGACGTGGCCTTGGCCGCGCCCTGCTTGCCGGCATCGCTGCCGATGCCAGCGCCGCCGGCGCCTGGGCCTTGCGCGTCAAGACCTTTCGGCGCTGGTCGGCGATGCAGGCCCTGTTGGCGGCCGACGGCTGGCACTTCATCGCCGCCCAGGACGACACGCGCCATGACGGCGTCGCCGAGCACTGGCTCAAGCCGCTCGCCGCGCGGCGCCTGCAGCTCGGCGTCGTCGGCGCCAACCCCGAGGGTCGCGGCGGCGAGTGGATCGCGTTCTGCGCCTCACTCGCGTGGACGCAGCTCGTCGGCATCGCCGACACGGACGCCGCGGTGCGCGAACGCTGGCGCGCCAAGGGCATCGCCGCATACGACAGCGCCGAAGCCCTCCTCGCTGCCCATCCGCTGGACGCCGTGATCGTCGCCGTCCCGCCGATGGCGATGCGCGGCGTCCAAGAAGCCTGCCTCGCCGCCGGCGTCGGCATGCTCCATGAGAAACCGCTGGCCGCGTCCCTCGCCGACCTGTTGTGGCTGCAGCGCCGGCTCAGCGAGTCGCCGGTGCCGCTGGTCGTCGGCGTGCAGCGTCGCCACCATCCTTCCTATGTCTTCCTGCGCCGCTGCCTTGCCGCTGCGCCGCATCCCCCTGCGGAACTCGCGATCGAACTGCAGCTCGGCCGCAAGCCCGGCCAGACGATGAGCGGCTTCCGCGCCCAGCGCCGTCTCGCCGGCGGCGGCGCCCTCCTCGACCTCGGCTATCACGCGCTCGATCTCGCGACCTGGCTGCTCGATCGGCCCCTCGATATCATCGCCTGCACCTGCAGCGTCGGCGACGACCTCGCCGGCCCGCGCGACCTCGAAGACCGCGCCGAGCTGACGGCGCGCAGCGGCCCGACCTGGGTGCGCCTGCGCATCGACCGCGGTGGACCGGCCAAGCGCGAGCGCGTCCGCGTCCGCCTCGACGACGGCACCTGGCACGCCGACCGCTTGCAGGTCATCGACCCCGCGGGCAGCATCGCCTTCCGCTGCGCCCCGGAGTGGCATCAGGCCGAGCGGGGCTGCCTCGCCGAACTTGCCCTCGCCATCGCCGAGCGCGCCGCCGCCCCGCCGTCCCCGCCCGATCTGTGGGACCACCTCTCGATCCTGCGCGCCATCGAGCTCTCCTCCGGCCGCGCCGGCCTTCTGCTCGGAGGAGGCGGCGATGCCTGACTTCTGGGCCGATCTCGCAGCCCGCAACCTCGGCGCGGCCGGGCGGCACGAGGAGGCATTGCAGCTCGTCCGCGATCTCGACCTCGCCGCCATCCTGCGCCACAACGCGCACCGCAGCGGCCCGCCCCCGCCCGATCCGCGCGTCGCGCAGCTCCTCGCCGGCTGGCAGGCCTATCACCGCGCCGACTATGCCGCCGCCACCGCGGCCTTCGCCGGGGCGCTGGCAGCGACAGACCGCAGCGACTGGCTCGCCGCGTGGGCGATGCTCGGCATCGCCAAAGCCGCGACCGACCTCGCATCCTGGACCACGGCCTGGCGCTGGTGCGCGCTCGCTGCCGGCGTCGCCCGCTTTGGCGAGCACCTCGACCTGCTGGCGGCCTGCGCCGGCGCGCGTGGCGAGATCCTGCTGCGCGCCGGCCATCCGCTGCTCGCCGCCCAGGCCTTCGCCGAAGACCTCGCCCTTCTGCCCCCGGGCAGCCGCTATGCCGGACGCGTCCGCTGCTGCCTCGCCCATGCCTGGGCGCGCCTGGGCGAGCGCGGCCGCAATCTCGCGCTCGCCGCCTACCGAGTCGCCGCCCACACCCCCGGCGAGCCAGCGACCCGCGACTTCGCCTGCGCCGGCATGGCCCTGCTCGGCGCCGAGCTCGGCCTCCCCAGCGTGGTCGAAACCGCATTGGCAGCGCGGCCCGCGGGCATCGCCGCTGCCTGGTGCCATGTCGCCGCCGCCCGCCTCGCCAGCGATCCGACTGCCGCCCTGCATCAAGCTTGGGCGCAGCTCCCGTCACTGCATCGCGGCGAACGACGCTGGCTGCGCGCCTACGCCGCCGAGCGCGGCGTCGACCTGCCCGGCGACCCGGCGGCGGATCTCGAAGCTCCCTGCCCCATTCCCGACCCCCTGCTCGATCCCCGTTGGCCCCGCTGCGCCCCCATCGACGCGGACGACGTGCCGGATCCCTCCCCCACCCTTCCCGATCTCTGGTCGCAGCGCCGCCGCTTCATGCCCTGAACACCGCCATGCCCCATCTCGCCATCGCCGGAGGCCCACCGTTGCTTCCCCAACCTCAGCCGCGCTGGCGCTGGCCGCCGCCAGACGACGGCACACACCACGCGATCGCCTCCTACCTCGCCGCCCATGGCCCTCTCTCGCCGCGCGGCGCCGAAGGCATCATCGGCGAGTGCGAAGTCGCCTTGGCGACTAGATTCGGCTGCACGCATGCCCTGTTATGCGCCAGCGGCACCATGGCCCTCTACAGCGCTTTCGCCGCCCTCGGCATCGCTCCGGGCGACGAAGTGCTCTGCCCGGCCATCACCTTCCATGCGACGGCCACCCCGCTCCTGCATCTGGGCGCTCGCGTCGTCCTCGTCGATGTCGAGCCCGACACCGGCAACATCGACCCCGCCGCGCTCGCCGCCGCCATCACCCCGCGCACCGTCGCCGTCGTCACCAACGCCATGTGGGGGCATCCGGTCGAACAGGAAGCCGTCCGCGCCTGCTGCGATCGCCATCGACTGGCCTGGGTCGAAGATGTCAGCCACGCCCACGGCGCGATCTGGCATGGCAGGCAAGTCGGAACCTGGGGCGACATCTGCTGCATGAGCTTGGGCGCTGAAAAGATGCTGACCGGCGGTCTCGGCGGCGCGCTGCTGACCAGCCGGCGCGATCTCTATGAACGCGCAGTGCTGGTCGGCAACTACTTGTTCCGCAGCCGACAGCGCACCGATGGCGGCGACATCAGCGACCCCCGATTCGCCCCGCTGGCGCGCACCGGCTACGGCCTGAAGCTCTCCTGCCACCCCCTCGCGGCCGTCGTCATCCGGCATCAGCTCACCCACCACTTCGAAACCTGGATCGCCGAGCGCCACGCCTCCCTGCAGGCCCTGCGCCGCGATCTCGCCGATCTCCCCGGCCTGCAACCGCCGACGATCCGCGCCGGCGTCGAAAGCATGGGGGCATGGTATGGCTTCAAGCCGTGGATTGACAGTCAGAGCCTCGGCCTTTCCCGACAGCGCATCGTCGCCGCCCTGCAAGCGGAAGGCATCGACATCGATGTCGCCAGCTCGCCACCGCTCCATCACCTCGCGTTGTTCAATGGTTTCCCCCTGCCCAACGGGCGGACGCCGCAGACCGCCCCCCTCGGCAGCTTCCCTGCGGCCGAGCGCTATGCCTCCGGCCTCCTGTCCGTCCCTACCTACACCGGAGCACGCGACGAACAACGCCGGCGGGAACTGGTTGCCGCCTTCCGGAAAGTCTGGGAGCACCTCGACGAAATCCCGCGGTAGGCGCCGCGTGTGCGCGCCCCGATCGGCCATTGCGTCTGCCTGCACCATTTCCAGCGCGCGTCGCGCCGCGCGCGCCGAACGCGTGCGCCGACCTGAACGGCCAGCATGAGCGCGCATCACGAGCGCGCCGTGCTCCCCGCTGCACCGCCTGCCCCATCACGACCCCAGCGTGACGCAGCTCCGCGCGGGCTAGCGCGGACCAACACGCAGTAAGGAACCGGTCCGCAGCGCCAGTCGCCGCGCCGAGCGCAGGTCGCGGCGATCCAACATGGGCATCGTGTCGCACGGCGCTGCTGTGCGCGGGCGACATTCAGACCGCCCTCCAGCGCCCCTGGGAGCCCAGGGGCCAAGCGTGTCGCAATGCGCTGCTGTGCGCGGGCGACATTCAGACCGCTCGCCTTCCAAGACCCTGTCGCTCAATGACTTGGAAGGCCGATTTGCGCAACCCCTCGTCGAGACCCACTTTGTTCCCCCTCTTCGCCCTTCCCTGTTGTCCGGGTGCTTTTGAACTCCATGTCAAATCACCGTCCTACAAGAGCTTCTGCTACAACCCCCACATGCGGAACCTGCCCCTGTTTTCCCCCTTTGGTGAGGTTCGGCATCCGCCTTCTCGATCTCGTCGCCATCTTCCCTCATGGCGGCAGCGCGGCGCTCGCCACCGCCCGCTGCGCCGTTCTCTTCTTCCTCTCTGGGTGCGGATCCTCGAACACTACCGCCAACCAGCGCTCGGCCTCTCTCGCGCTCCGCCTTGTCAAGGTCAAGCCACGGCACAGGAACAGATGCTCCCGCAAGCGCACAGATTCTCTATCCATCCGATGTACGCCCGCAATCCTCTGCGCGACCTCCGCCACTGTCTGTCTGCCACAGTCTCTCTTCGTGTGTGATCCGCCCGTCTTCGCACCAGCGGCGAAATGCCGCCACTTCCGCATCGCAGCGGCTCTGAGCCCCCTGCTCTTCCCACGCCGCTTCCCAGGCACTCAGCAGCCGCGATAGCGCTTCCTGCGTGAAGCGATGTCCGCCGTGCGGACCGTCCGCCACCACGTCGCTTTCGCTAAACTGTCGCCGGCTGAGCGCCGCACTCCAGAACGCGTCCACGATCGGGGCGCGCAGCGGTTCCACCAAGTCGCAGCCCAGCGTCGGTCGTCCCCAGGCCGGTCGATGAAAGGGAGCAATGCCGGGGTCGAGACCCGCCGCCTCGGCCAAGGCATCGAGCCGAAGCGTCAGGATCGTGTACAAGAGGTTGAATCCGGCATTGACGACGCCATCCGCGGGGCGACGGCGCGCCGTGAAACGCAGTTCGGGAGGAAGCGTACGGGCAAGGGAACGAAAATACAGTCGCCCGATCCGACCTTCGACAGCGCGCAGCAGGGCGATGTTGGGGCTGTCTTCGATGTCGCGATGGAACCGCGCCACGATCCCGCTCAGCGCACGCGTGCTGCGGCCCTGCGTGCGCCAACGCCGCCGCAGCAGGGCGGCCTGGGCCGCAAGCTTGCGATGGCAGAGGACGCGCGACCAGGCGAGGCAGGCCGCCGCATCACGGCAGCGCTCAAACTGGGCGATGCGCCGCAGGACATCGTTGCCGGTCGGCGGCACGCAGCGAGCACGCAATCGTCCGGTGCGGGTCAGCCACGCGAGCGGTATGCCGGCCTCCATCAAAAGCGCGATCATCGGCGTCGTGATCGAAACGCCCCGCCCGTAGAGGTAGACGCCCGCGAGCTGCTCGAGCGCGACGCTGGCCAGGGGCCGTCCGCCAACATCGACCACGATGCGACCGCCATCTTGCCTGACCGATGCACCGGGAGCAGCAACATGAAGGACGCGACGCATTATGCCACCACGATCGCACGAGCCGCGGCGGGCGAAGCGGTCGCTCGTCCCAGACGGCGCTCGTCGCCGCGCGAAAGATTGAAGATGCGAACATCGTCCTCGGGCGCGATGACCGAGATGATCGCGTCCGTGAGGCGTCGTTCCTGGTCCCGATCAAGGTCTCCACAAAAGACTGAATACTGCACCCGGTCGAGGAAGCGGCTGAGCACGCGATACAGTCGCCGGCGCCGGCGGTCAGGACCGATGTCGTAGCTGACGGCGATGCGCATCACAGCTCCAAGCAGGGAATGCCATCCATCAGCCGGCAGATGCCGCGGATGGTGCGCAGGCTCCCACCGGCGGCTCGGATCCGCTCGACAAGGAGCTGGCGCTGCAGGCGGAGGCGCTCGTGACACGCGAGCAGGTCAGCGAGGACGGCATCGTCGTCGGGCACAGAGGTCGCGGCACTCAAGGGGGGCGCAGCTGGCGCCGAAGAAAGAGTCGGGCCACTGGGCAGGGTGGGCGATGATGCCGCGCCGCCGACAGCCGCCGGTGAGGCGGGCGGTGTCGCAAGCGGGGGCGGAACGGCCTGCGCCGCCGGCACCGCTGGCGCAGTCTGGCAAGCGGCGTTGCAGTGCGAGTCATCGGGCGGAGGGTCTGCATGCGGTTTCAGGCCGACCGAGGCGGTATCGGCGGTGGCGGGGGGCGTAGAGACGCTCGCAGCGCTCTGCGCGACGCGACGCGCTTGCGCGAGGAACTCGGCGGCAGAAGCGATCTGCACAGGCCATGTCGGCCGCGACGACGGGCGGTTGGACGGCGGCGCTGGCGGCTGGGACACGGCGGGGGAAGCGGGAGGAGGCAAGGGCGCCGATGGCATCTTCTGAGCATGGAGGCGTTTAGGATGGATCGGATGGATGCCGACATGGCATGTCGGGCTGAAGTAACGGCCAGGACGCTGCGGAAACCGGCAACGGCAGACTTCGCTGGTCGCCAGGCCAGGCAGCATCTGCTGGATGCGGTGACAACCGATGGGCTGGTCTTTGATCCGGCGCAGGTGGCTTTCGGTCTGGTGGTAATCGTAGTTCTGACACGCGCTGATGATGTGGTGGACGGCGGCGCGGCCGGCCTCTCCCAAGGGCTTCAGGCAGCTGCCGAGCACCCACCGTTCGTGGTGAGCAAGATGGCGCAGCGTCGCAGCCTTGTCGGCGAGCGCATGCAAGACGGCACAGCTGCGCAGGAGCGTGCCGACGGGGTCGGCGGCAGCGACGGCGCCAGGCGGCGGGCGCACTTCGCCGCAGAGAACGCGCTCGATGTCGCAGGCGGCGATGCGGCGTGCGCCGAGAATGGCCTGCATGGGATGGGCGACGGGGTGCAGATGCCGATCGAGGATGCGGCTGGGAGCGCGGGTGACGGGATGGACGCCGCAAGGCAGGCGCAAGCGGTTGCCGGGGAGTTGGGGGTCGGGTTTGTCGTTGGCGGGGAAGATCTCGAGGTTGATGCCTTCCGGCAGCTGGCCGGCGCGATCGCGTACGGCCAGCAGGACCTGCCGGGCTCGGGAGGCGGGAACAGGGTCATGGAAGATGAACCAGAGATGGTAGCCGCGACCGCCGCTGTCCTCAGGCACCGCCTCGAGGCCGAGACCGTGGGCGGCGTTCAGCAGCTGGCGTACGGCGTCCTGGGCGCGACGGCGGAACTCGGCGAGGCGCTCCTCATCGTAGCGGTGGCGCTGCAGCACCTTCCGCGCGATGTCGATGTCGAAGGCGGCGACCCGCGACATGCCATCGGCGCGCACGAGGTAGGCCGCGACGACGGTCTTGCCGGCGAGGTGGTCACGGAAGAGGTCGTGATCGATGCGACCGGCGCAGTGGCGATAGATGGCGCGACCGGCGCTGTCGGCGCTGCCGATCGCGTGCATCTCGTCGTGACCGCCGAGCAAGCGGAGGACGGCGTCGCGTTCCGGGCTGGTGCTGATGGTGCGCGGGCGGTGCTCGACGATGCGGATCAGGTCCATCGCGCCGCATGAGGTGTCGCGCGGGACGGTGGCGGCGTCGCGCTCGGCGGCGACGGCGAGGGTCTCGGCGCCGAGCATGCGGTAGCAGCTGGCGAGCAGCCGGTAGCCCTCGGCGAAGCCGGGATCGGCTTCTACGCAGGCATCGGCTTCGGCGAGCGCTTCCTGCATCCGCCGTTCGCGCAGGAAGAGCACCGCCAACAGCCAATGCGCGCAGGCATCGCCGGGCTGGAGCATCAGGTGGCGGCGCAGGGCGAGTTCGGCTTCGCCATGCTCGCCGGCGGCGATGCAGTAGGCGCCCCAGACGCGATGGAAGAGCGGATGCCGCAGGACATGCAGGGGCGCAACGCGGGCGCGCAGGGCCGCCAGGCGCTCGATGTGGCCGTTATCCCACAGCAGGCGCGCTTCGCCGAGCAAGGCTTCGGCTTCGGCATGGAGCTGCGGATCGTCGCTGCCCGGAGCGGCGAGCGCTGGGAGAGGCGGAGGGCGGAAGTAGCTGGCCCAGCGGCGCACATGTTCGTTCAGCGTCCGCCGATCCAGGCACTGGCCGGCAGCGTGAGCGTGGGCATCGGCCTCGGCGACGATGGCATGGAGGTGGTCCAAGCTGTCGGCACCCGGACGGGCGCCGCGATCGGTGAGCGTGAAGCCGAGGAAGGGGATGCCGGCGGACAGGGGAGCGCAGACGGTGCCCGTCGGCTTGAGATGCAGACCGATGGCAACGAGCGCCGTGCGCAGGATCTCGCCGCGGCGCTCCAGGCCGTCGCTGTCCTTGCCCATGAGCAGGATGTTGTCGGAATAGCGCAGATAGTGGCCGAGGGCGCACTGCGCGCGATCGACTTCCGCCATGTAGAGATTGGAGAACAGCGGTGAAAGCGAGAGGCCCTGCGGCAAGCCGCGCGTCGGCGTGCCGTCATGAGAGGGCGCCTCCACCAGCATGCGGGCGATGGCCAAGAGCTCGAGCCGATCGGGCAGCCAAGCGGCGAGCATCGCGAAGAGGCGGGCGACATCGATGCTCGGGAAGAAATCGTTGATATCGGTGGTGAACGCGACGCTGTCGCCACCCTGGCGCCAGGCTTCGATCTGGGCGAGGGCGCTGTGCGCGCCGCGGCCGGGGACGTAGGCGTGCGCCGCCGGGTGCAGGCGGGAACTCAGCAGCGGTTCGAGGCGAGCGAGGAGGGCTGCCGATAGGAGACGATCGGCGACGGTGGGGACCGACAGTTCACGCACGCCGCCGCTCGGCTTCTCGACGAGGACGCGGCGCAGCGGGGCCGGCGACCAGGTGCCAGCGGCGAGGGCGTCGGCGATCCCGCGCGCCAGGCTCTGCAGGTCGCGCTCGGCGTCAGCAACGCTGACGCCGTCGCAGCCGGCCGAGCCGCCGCCGCTGCGTACGCGCGGCCACGCTGCGAGCAGTTCATCGACGGTGATGGCCATGGCTACCATGCGGGACTCCCTCTCGGTCGGTCGGCATCGCGGGTTCCGGAGCTCCTACCAGGAGCTCCTACCATAAATACCATTTCGCCTTTCCGCATCTGACAGGCGAGTTGGATGGAGGTCAGCGCCGGCATGATGCCGGCATGCTGCCGGAACTGCCGGTGCGCCGGTTGCACCTGCGCTGGCACGCGGCGCGTCCGTGCCCGCTGCCGCTGGGGCTGGGCGAAGCGCTGCGCGGAGCCCTGGGATACCGTGCAGCAGAGGACCCGGCTGCCTTCGCGATCTTCTACCAACATCAAGGGACGGCGCCGTGGTGCTGGCGCTACGCGCCGCGGCGCGAGCGCGCGTGCACTGTGGCGGTGCACATCTGCCTGATCGGCCACGCCGTGCAGTTCGCCGAGACGCTGACCAAGGCCGCGGTGTCGTTGCCGGCGCTCGATATCACGCGCTCGAAACTGCGGCTGCCGCCGTTGACGCTGATCGAAGCGACGGCTGGGCCGACCGAGCCGCTGCCGGCGGCAGCGGAGCAGGCGATCGCGGCAGCCGGCTGGGCGCTGCTGACGCCGATGGTCGTGACGCGGCAGCACGCTGTGCTCACGGAAGGATGGCAGGGTGCCGATATCGGTCGGGCGGTGATCCGCCGCCTCTCCTCGCTGGCCGAGGCCTGCGGCCTGTCCTGGTCGCCGCCGTGCGGGGAGCTGGTCGCCGATTGCAGCGGGTTGACAGCGACGCGCTTCCCAGCCAAGGGCGCGACGCATCCCGCCTGCCAGGGGACGATCTCCGCCGCCGGCTGCAGCGCCGAGCTGCGGCAATTGCTCGCTGCGGCCTGCCTGGTCAATGCCGGCCGCTTCGCGGTCTTCGGCGCGGGCACCTGGGTGCCGATCAACGACGCCGGCGCCGATGGCGCGGCCGCCGTTGCACCGTGCTCGCCAGCCGCTGCCGCAAGGCCGCCATCGGCGGAGGATGCAGCGCGACACCAGCCAGACGAGGATCGCCAAGGCGATCCAGACTCCGCAGCGCAGCAGGAGCGTCGCCAGCCAGGAGACGAAGCGGCACGCGAAGATCGCTAAGACGGCGGCGGGATGGGGGGACTTGTCCGGCTCCTCCCAGGAGAGGGCGTCGGGGAGCGCGATCCGACGAGCGGGTCGACGCGCGGCGGACCGGCCGACAGCAGCGGCGGGCAGCGGGCGTTTCGACGCGCGCCACAGAAAGCCCGCAGCTGTTCGGCCGCTGGGGCACGCTCAGCCGAGCCACCGACCGGCACTCACCCAGCCCACTGGCTGCCGCGCCGCTCGCCAACTCCGTGATCGCATGCCCGGCATTGACGCCCAAGGATCGCGATCTCTGGGCGATGTCCTGCGAGGCCTGGCGCCCCAGCTCGGCTTTCAGCTCGCTCGCGAGTGCGGCGCCGGGGCCTGGGAAGCCTTCGCGCGCAAGGCGTCGGCGAAGAGGCGATCGCGCGCGGCGAGGAAGCGGTCCTTGCTCGCTGCAGCCGCTGTTCGATTCCGGCCTCGTGCCACGCATGCAGCCATCGCCGTCGAGGCAGCGAGCGCGTTTCCGCTGCACTGCCCGCGCGCTCTCGTCATGCGACGCAAGCACGCACCAGAGGGCGGAAGAGGCGGTCGTCAGATCCTCGGAAGGGCCGGACGCCGTTCAGGCCCGCTGAGAGCAGCCAGCGCGCCGGACTTCTTCGGCCGCCCCCAACAGATCGTCGCGCCAGGCTCGATGCACGCTCGGAGCCGCTCCGAGGAATCATGCTTCTCGAGAAATGCTTGCGCGTCTCAGCGGAGCGCGAGCCGTCAGGCGCCGGCAGCCGTCGCGGCGCGCTGCATGCGCGGGCGGAAAGCACGGCGCCCGGCAGCTCTGCTCAGCGGAAGTTGAACGGCAGCACGCTGCGCAACAAGGCGAGCGGCGGCCCGGGTTGCTGGACGAAAGCGCCGATCGCCTCCAGGCGGGCAGCGGCGAGCGGCAGGGCCGCGCGCAGCGCGGCGAGGGCGGATTCGGCCTCGGGCCAGGGCGTGCCCCAGGCGACGGCGAGCGCGCGGCAGCAAGCGCCGATCATGTGGACCACCGGGCCCTGCTCCTCGGCGAAGGCCAGCGTTGCGGCCTGCAGCGCGAGGTCGCGCGCGGCGTCCGCTTCCCGATCCCGCAGGAGGATCGCTCGATACAGCTGGATCAGCGGCCAGGGGTGGCCAAAGCCTTCCTGCCAGCGGTGACGCGCGCCGAGATAGGCGTCGGCCAGCTGCTGATCGGGGCGGTGGACGAGGTAGCGCAGCAGGGTGTGCTGCCGGTATCGCTCATCGTCGCCCGATGCCGCGAGGCGCGGCACCGCCTCCGGCAGCGCGCCGAGGTAGGCTTCGAGCGCGGCCTTCGCTGCGCGGTCGTCGGCTTCGGGGTCATCCATCGCCGCGATCGCATCGTAACAGCGGGTCTGATCGAGTTCGCGCGCGCGTTCCTCGGGGTCCGAGAGGCGCTCGAAGGCGGCGATCGCCTCGGCGAAGGCGCGGCGGGCGCCCGCGAAATCGCCCAGGAAAGCACGATGCTGCCCCTCGCTCGAGCGCAGCTGGCCCCAGCGCCGCAAGCCGACGACCGCTGGCGCAACCCCCTGCCAACGGACAAGCATGCGGCTCGCCTCCGCGAAGTCGAAGCGGTTCGTGGCGGAGACCGCGCGGTGCAGATCGGCATGGCAGCACAGCGGCGCGTCTTCGTCCTGCAAGCGCGCCGACAATGCGGCCAGTTCTTCGCTCCATGCACCCTCAACCGCGCCGAGATGGTTGGCCCGCGCCAGGTTGACGGTCAGCCAGGCCAGGCGCAGCGCCGGCGGCAAGGCGGCATCGTCGGGCTTGGCCTGCTGCAGCCAATCGACCAAGGAGCCGATCAGCCGCAAATCGACATGGCCGCGTCCGAGCTGGCGCTGCGCCTCGGCGAGATAGCGGCGCCAGCGCGCGAGATCGCTGCGGCACGCTGCCGCCGTCGCGGCGATGATGGCGCTCGCGATGCTCGCCGGATGGCTGGCCTCGTCGCTGTTGAGCAGCGCCGCCCAGCGCTGCGGCGACAGCCCGTCGGGCTGATCCCAGGCGTCCCAGCAGGCCGCCAGCTCCGCGGCCGAGAACTCGAGCAGGCAGGTTCTCGCCAATCCGGAGCGGCGGAGGCGCTCCTTCGACGACAAGCTCGGCGAACCCCACGTGAACGCCAAGGCATCGACATGCGGCAGCAGGGGGTCTCCGTCCTTGGGCGCGAAGTCGATGCGCAGGTCGATGGCGGCCGCGCGCTCGGGCCAGGCGCGGGCGAGCATCGCCAGGGCATCGCGACAGATGGCTTCGGGCACGGAGCCGGGACAGAAGGGAGGGCGCGCTTCGATGACCACATGGATGGTCGTCGGACCGTCGAGCGGCAGGAGGCGCAGCACCCAGTCGAGGATGGCGCGCATGCCGTCGAACCAGCGCTCGCCGGGCGTCGACGGCAGCGCATCGAGGCGCAACCCGATGACGCCGCAGGGCGCGTCGAGCACCTGCTGCACCGCGGCATCGATCTCGGCGGGATCGGCGATTGCGCACGCATGCCAACCGCGGGGCAAGGGCTGGATGCCCGGCTGCGCGGCATCGACGAGCAGGCCGACGAAGCGGCCCATCCAGCCGGGGCCCTCTTCGCCGAAGCGCTCGCCGGTCTCATCGAGCAGCAGGCGCCACCTCGGACGCGGCGCGAGGGCGCGAATGTCGTTGGGATGCAGCCCTGCGGGCGGCGGTGGCAGGCGGCGTCGCGGCTGCGGCATCGCCACCGGCCTGGTCGGCTCGGCGCGATGCGGTCGGGGCCGCACGGTGGAGAGCGGCCCACCCTGCTGCAGGCGCTGTTGATCGGCCTGGCGACGCTGGAACGCCACCCGCCCCTTCTTGTGCGATTGGACGATGCGCTGCTGCAGGTAGGAATTCAGCGACGGCGGCAGGGCGAGCGCGAGCGCATGCCGCAAGAGCTCATATGTCCCCTGGTGGCCGCGCGCGCCGAGAGAATACGCGATGCGGATCAAGGCCTGCGCCAGCTCGCCGCGCTGCAGCAACGACTCGACCTCGGGCAGGCGCTGCGGCCAGCAGCGCGCGATCTCGTCGCGCAGCTGCTGGATTCGGTCGACATCCCGCTCCTTCCACGACAGCAGCTTCTCCTCCATCTCGTCGATCAGCTGCTGCGCGGAGCATTGCGCCAGAAGATACTCCGGGGCGGCGTCCGTCCTCCTGCTGCCCGCCCAGTCACGGATCTCCTTCTCGCTGGAGGCGATCTGGATCCGTCGCTGCTTGCAAGCGCGCTCGAACTCCTCCTTCGCCTGCCAGTCGCTGTCGCTGCGCAGCTCCCACCAGAAGCAGGGCGAGAGCGCGAAATGCCCGCGCGTCTTGCCCACGACATCGACCAGGTCGTTGAGCACCTTCGCCAGCTCGGTGAGCTGGCGGTTCTTGCCCGGCTGCACCTTGCATTCGACGACCGACAGCACGCCGTCATGGGCGCGGAACACAATGTCGGCCTCGCGCGATTGCCGGTGGACGCCGCCACTGGTCACCAGCTCGCAGTTGCGCCGCAAGCTGACGCCGCTGGCGGCGAGCCAGTGCGCGACCAAGTGCTCCCACCAGTCGCCGATGATGAAACGGCACCAGCGGTGATCACGATCGCGGGGAATGATCAGGGCATCGCCATCGCTGCGACAGGCCTCGGGATCGAGCGGCTGCAGACGGCGCAGAAAATCGGCCAACTCTCCCGGCGCGATCCTCGCCATGCCGTCACCGAGCAGCTCGATGCCCGCCTCTGCGAGCGCGTCTGGGCGCTTGCCGCCCAATCCCCACAGCGCGCGCAGCGCCTCGTCGTAGCGCGCGATGACGCTGCGCTGGCGATCGCTGACATCGTCATAGATCACGCGCGCGAAGGGCGCGAGATCGATGCCGGGGTAGGCGTCGGGCCGCCACCGGACCTCGTCATTGAGCAGCCCCAGCTCGTCCTCGAGCGCGAGCGGCGGAAGCGCGAAGACCTTCCCGTCGGGATGTCCCTTCACTTCGATCACATGACGAGCGTCTTCGGCCGTGTAGTGGACCTCATCCCAGTCCGCAGCCTCGGCCAACGCCATCGCCGCCGCTTTCGTCGAGCCCGTGATATTGGCGATGACCTTGAGCCCCTCGCCTCGCGCTTGGCCGACGAGCGGCCGCACGCGGCGCTGCATCCATTCTCGCGCCTGGTGCATCGATGAAGCGGACAGCCGCTCGCTCTCCTGCTCTTCCGCATGGCCGCCGAGCACCTGGATCTCGCCGCAGCCCTTCTCCTTCTGTTCGAGCACCCGGCGCACGCGCTGCTCGATCTGCGCCATCTCCCGGCGCGAGCTGCTGATCAAGATCACGCGCTGCGGCTTGAGGTGGACGATCGCCTGCACGCTGGCGATGGGGTAGTCGGAGAGCAGGCAGAAATAAGCGACTGGCTGCATTCAGAGCCTCCTGGCATGATACCAGACGGACAAGGGGGTTTCGACCACCGCGGTCGGGCCGGTGAAGACGAACCGGCCCTGGCTATCCTCCACTCGATAGGTCAAGGCGCACCACAGATGGCAGCGGCGCGGCAGCAGGCGCAGGGCGAGCGCATCGCAGAGGTAGCCGAGCCCGCCGATCAGCACATCGCTGCCGTCGGGGATCTCGGCGGCGACGCGTTCTGCCTCGGCCTCCAGCTCCGCCGGCTGCGGCTGGCAGCGCGCCAGGCGCGGCGCGGCTTCGACCTCCCAGCCGAGCTCGCGGAAGCGGGCGAGGTAGGCGGTCTGGTCATGAGCGGTGGCGTTGAACAGGCGGCGCATAGCAGGGATACCCGCGCGGGACGGCGCTTCTGACAACGGATGCTGCCCGCGGCGAGGGCGGCGCAACCGAACACGGAACGACGCGCGCGGCGCCGCACCGCGCACGCCGCGGGGCGGCGCTCAGCGGGGCGCCTGCCAGGCTTCGATCAGCGCCCAGCAGCCGAGCCAGGCCAGGCCGCCGACTACCGCGCTGCTCATGTAGACGATGCTCGCCAGCCACAGGCCGATCGGACCGCGCTCGGGATGGCGCAGCGTCAGGCTGAGGACCAGGATCTGGCCGCCAGCCATCAGCGTGAGAAGCAAGCTGCCCACCGACGACAGGTAGGCGCTGCCCAGCCAGATCACCGGGACGATCGCCAATCCCGCAAGGACGGCGCACCACAGCACGGCGAGCGCCGTACGCGGCCAGCTCGGAGCGAAGCCTGCGAACATCTGCGTCATCACGCGCACGACCAGCACCGCGATCGCCGCACCGCTGGCGATCATGCCGAGCATCTCGAGGGATCCGTGCACCCTGTCGATTATTGAACCGAGACGACCTTGGCAAGGGTCATCACAGGCGCGTCGGCGGCGTGCGGTCGGGCCCCAGCGCGCTCGCCGTCTCCGGCCCGCCCGCGCTGCGCGCGGCCGGCTGCCTCGAGAGGCGCGCGCACGCGTCCGGCGGTTCCCTCGCAGATTGACCACGGTGCATGGTCTGGAGGCTGCCGCCATCGCCGCACGCCACGGGTGGACAGGTGGCAGAGTGGTCGAATGCGCGCGCTTGGAAAGCGCGTAACGGGGCAACTCGTTCGGGGGTTCGAATCCCCCCCTGTCCGCCACCCTCGCCGGCGCCGCCGTCGCGGCAGCAAGCGGCTGCTTCTCGCTCAGCGCCGCGGACATCGGCCGCGCCGAGCGCGC
>JANWWU010000050.1 GCA_025055595.1 Planctomycetota bacterium
GGCGCCGCGCCGCCGCTCGCCGCGGGCGGGGGCGCGGCGGCGGGCGCCGCGCCCCCGAGCAGCGCTGACTTGACATCGACCTGCACCTCGGCGAAGGGATTGAAGGCCGGGGGCGGCTGGTCCGCCTTCTGCGCTGGCGGCTCCGGCTTCTTCTTCGCCGGCGGCTCGTCCTCGATGAAGCCGGGGAAGAAGTCCTGCGAGCCGCTCATAGCCGATGCCCGTCGATGATCTGCTCGGCGCCGAGGAGGGCGCGAACCCGCGCGCAGAGGGCCTGCGCCTCCTCGGCGGTCGGCGCCTCGGCGATCACCCGCGTCACCGGCTCGGTGCCGCTGGCCCGCACATGCACCCAGCGATCGTGACCCAAGAGCTTCAAGCCGTCGCGCTGGTCGCTGTGCATTCCATCGCCGGCGAAGGCCGCCTGCAGCGCGGGCAGCGCGGCGCGCAGCGCGGCGCGGTCGAGCGCCAGCTTCTCCTTGTGGATCGCATAGCTCGGCAGACCGCGGACGATCTCCGAGAGCGGCTGCTGGCGGCGCGCCAGCAGCTCGAGGACCAGGGCCATCGCAATGTGGCTGTCGCGGCCGAGGACGACGCGCGGGTCGATGACCCCGCCGTTGCCCTCGCCGCCGATCGCCGCCTGGTGGCGCTGGATGGCGTCGACGACGTGGGCCTCGCCGACCGGCGTGCGCTCGACGCGCGCCGCGCAGCGCGCCGCGACATCGTCGATCAGGCGGCTGGTCGAGAGGTTGGTGCAGACGAGGTTCCCGGGTCCGGCCTGCTCGAGGCGCGCGAGCGCGCACAGCGCCAGCGTGTACTCCTCGCCGATGTAGCGGCCCTGCTCGTCGATGATCGCCAGGCGGTCGGCGTCGGGGTCTTGGACGAAGCCGAGATCGGCGTTGGCGGCGCGCACCAGCGCCCCGACCTGGCGCAGGTTGGCGGCGGTCGGCTCGGGGTCGCGCGGGAAGGGCAGATCGGTGCGGTCGTGGACGGCGACGACGCGGGCCCCGAGCGCGGCGAGCAGGCGCGGCGCGAGCACGCAGCCGGCGCCGTTGACGCAGTCGACGAGGACCGTGAAGCGCCGTGCGCGGATCGCGCGGGCCTCGACGGCAGCGAGCACGCGCTGCAGGTGGATGTCGAGGACGCCGTGCTCCTCGCGCCAGCCGCCGATGCCGTCCCAGCGCCGATGCAGGCCCATCGGCGGATCGCGGTAGCAGTTGAGCAGCCATTCGAGCTGCTCGCCATCGATATTGCGACCCCCGCTGGTGAAGAACTTCAGCGCATTCCATTCGTGCGGGTTGTGGCTGGCCGAGACCTGGATGCCGCCGGCAGCGCCGAGGTGGGTGACGGCGATGGCGACCGTCGGCGTCGGCACGATGCCGAGCTCGATCACCGGGCAGCCGGCGGCGGCGAGGCCGGCGCTGACGGCCTGGACGAGGGCGCGACCGGAAGCCCGGGTATCGCGGCCGACGACGACCGGACCGCCGTGGGCGACGGCGATCGCGAAGGCCTGGGCGAGGCCGAGCGCGTGCTCGACGCGCAGGGTGTCGCCGACGACGCCGCGCACGCCGGACACCGAGACGACGCAGGAAAGTGGGGGGCCGAGCATGGTCATCTCCCGAGCCGTAGGCGCTCCGCGAGGTAGTTGTCGAGGTGTTCGTTGGCCTCGATCGCGCGCGCCGTCGCTTCGACATCATACGCGACGCGGCGGTAGATCACGCGCGGCGTCTCCGGGCCGGTGTCGAGCAGCGCGTAGCAGGCGCGGGGATCGCCGTCGCGCGGCTGGCCGACCGAGCCGATGTTGACCAGCGCCTTCTCGCCCGGCTCGATGAAGTAGGTGTGGTTCCACAGGCGCGCCGGCGCGGTGAAGCTGCCGTCGGGCAGGAAGACGCCCGGCAGGTGGGTGTGCCCGACGAAGCAGATGTGGGGAATCAGCGCGAAGATCTCGTCCATCTTCGCGCGATTGCCGGCATCGCGCGGCATCACATACTCGCGCGTCGGCTGGCGCGGGCTGGCGTGGGCGAAGAGGAAGCCGCCGAGCTGGCACTGGATCTGGAGCTTCTCGAGGACCTGCCAGCGCCGCCGCCGCGTCTCCTCGTCGCCGCTCGTCTGCAAGTGCTCGCGCGTCCAGTCGATCGCGCGGCGCGCGCGCGGGTTGAAGTTCTCGGCGCCGTGCAGCAGCGCCTCCTCGTGGTTGCCCATCAGCACCGCGCCGCAGCGGCGGACGAGATCGAGGCATTCCCCGGGAAAGGGGCCGTAGCCGACGACATCGCCCAGGCACAGCAGCTTCTCGGCGCCCTGCGCTTCGGCATCGCGGATCACCGCCTCGAGGGCGGCGAGGTTGCCGTGGATGTCGCTGATCAGGCCGAGCAGCATGGGGCTGCACAGTAGCATGCCGGGCTCCGGCCGCGCGCTCAAGTAGGCAGCTGCGCTGGCTAGCGGCGCTGTTCCCCGCGGTGTGCCAGAGCCGGCGCCGCCCGCCCAGCGCCGGCATGCGGCTTGCGTACTCCAGGCGGAGTCCGCCATGCCCATCTCCGAAATCAACAGCGCGCGCGCGGTTGCCAACAGCGAGCAGCTGGCGGTGCAGCAGGCCTTCCGGCAGGCCGACTTCCTGAAGATCATGCTCGCCGAGATCACCAACCAGGACCCCCTGCAGCCGACCGAGACCAGCAAGATGGTCGAGAACATGAAGGCGCTGCAGGAGCTGGCCAACACCACCTACCGCCGCTTCCGCGACGACCTGCGCTGGGCCCAGGAGCTGGTCGGCAAGACCGTCACCGTCGCGCAGGCTCCGCTGACCGCCGCGGAGCGCGCGCAGCTCGTCAACAAGGGGCTCAACCCCGATGTCGGCTATGCGACCGTCGATGGCCGCATCGAGGGCTTCCGCGTCGTCGACGAGCGGGTGTGGCTGACGATCGGCGGCAAGCACTACGCGATCGACCGCGTGCAGCAGATCCAGCCTCCGCAGCAGGGCGCCGACGAGTGGGCGCGCCTGGCGCCGCTGATCGGCCTGCAGGCGCGCTATGCGCTGGATCAGGGAACGCGGGAGGGCATCGTCGGCGGCATCGCCGTCGAGCAGGGTCGGACGGTCTTGAGCATCGGCAGCGATCGCGTGCCGCTCGAGCGGGTGCTCGCGCTCCAGCGGCCCTGATCAGGCCTCGACATTGGCATGGCGCGCCAGCGGCGCCGCGCGATCGCCGCCCTGCTCGCTGAAGCGGCGCAGGATCACCGCCTCGAGAAAGACGAAACAGGCCTGCTCGAAGAGGCTGCCGGCGGTCTGGCGGCTGGCGCGCGCGCCGCCCTCGCTCGCCACCCCGCGCTTGTGCGGGGCCGGCAGCTCGACCACCGCCGAGGCGAGCTGACCGAGCGGGCTGACGCGGCTGCCGACGATCGCCAGGATCTCGGCGCCGTGGCGCCCCGCCTCCATCGCCGCGCCGAGCGTCGTCGAGGTGCTGCCCGAGCCGGAGGCGACGACGAAGAGGTCGCCGCGGCCGACCGGCGGGCAGCTCGCCTCGCCGACGAAGTAGGCGGCCTGGCCGAGGTGATTGAGGCGCATGACGAAGGCGCGCAGCACGAAGCCGGAGCGGCCGGTGGCGAAGGCGAAGACGCGCGGAGCGCGCGCGATTAGCCGGTACGCATGCTCGGCTTCGTCGGCGCGTGCGCTGGCCAGGAGCTCGCCGATCTCGGCGAGGATGCAGCGCCAGTGCTGGTCCATGGCGGCATGGTGGCGGCGCCGCCGCCCGCGAAAGATCGAGCAGCGATGCACACACGAAGCGGCGCGGCCGGGAAGCCGCGGCTTCGCGCGCGCCGCGCGGCGGATACTCGGCGCAAGGTGCATCCATGACCCGCATCGCGCTCGCTCTCGCGGCCCTCGGAATGCTGGCGGCGCTGGAGACGCCGCTGACCCTGCAGTCGCTGCAGGGCAACCGCACGGTGGTCATCGACCCCGCCTTCGGTCCGATCACGCTCTTCGAGCTGACGACGAGCGCCGCCAACCGCATCAGCGGGATCCGCCAGCCGCAGGTCAACTTCCTCGCCGACCTCGAGCTGCGTGCCAAGAGCTATGCCGACGAACGCGATGGCATCCCCTTCCAGTGGCTGCGCATCGGCGAGAACACCAAGCCGGCCTACGGCGACACCTACATGATGCTGCCGGACAAGCCGACGCGGCGCGAGGCGCGCGCCAACAAGCGCGCGCTGCGCTGGCGCGCGCTGCGCTCCGAGAACGCTTTCTGGAAGGACGAGCCGAAGTACGACGGCGTGGTGCGCGCAGCGATGACCAGCACCGGCCAGCACCTGCTGCTCGGCATCCCCTCGCTGCACGCGCTGCTCGTCTACCGCATCGACGGCGATGCCCTGAAGCTCGTCGCGGTGCGCAACTACGGCATCGACCTCTTCATCCCCGGCTACAACACCAGCCCGGCGCCGCAGGAGCTGATGCAGGAGGCGATGAAGCGCGCGCGCACCAAGGAGGACGAGGCGCGCTTCCGCTCCGTCCTCGGCCTCGACGAGGAGAGCCAGCCCGCGGAGGGCGCGGCCGGCGACAGCGGCAGCGGCGACGAGCCGGCCCTGAAGAGCGACATCTGGGTCGGTCCCGGCGAGCGCGAGAGCTTCGTCGTCATCGACATCGTCAACGCCCGCGCCCTGCTCTACCGCGTCGACAAGGAGTTCACGCTCGCCGCGGTCCGCGATCTCAGCATCGATCTGGCGGTGCCCGGCCTGGTCGGCGGCTCGCTGCGCAGCGAGCCGGCCGGCCAGCGCCTGCTCGACGAGTTCCTCAATGTCCGCAAGAAGGAGATCGCCGAGTTCGGCCTGCCGACCAAGGACGAGGAGATCCTCGCCCTGGTCGGCCAGCGCCAGGCCGCCGGCAAGGCCAGTCCCTTCGAGGCGATCAGCCAGCCCAACGCCGGCCTCGTCTTCTGCAACTTCGCCGACCGCCGGGTGCTGCTGTCGTTCGAGGTCAAGGGCGCGAGCAGCCTGCGCCTGATCGCGGCGCGCGACTACACGATCGATGTCGCGGTGACGATGCTCGACCAGGAGATCCAAGACCGCATCGCGGCGCGCCAGCTGCTGGAGAGGGCGACGCAGCTGGCCAACGGCGGCAAGCCGAAGACCGCGCTGCTCACCCTGCGGCGGGCGCTGGCGCTCGATCCGCGCCTGCACGCCGAGGCCGAGAAGCAGATCAAGGGCGCCTACGCCCGTCAGCCGGCCGAGATGCAGAAGACGCTCGGCGAGCTGCTCGAGGAAGCCGCGAAGAAGGCCGCCGAGCTCGCCAAGCAGGCGGAAGAGCGCCGCAAGATGGCCGAGCAGCTGCAGAAGGGCAAGAAGAAGGACGGCGGCCAGCGCTAGTCGCGGTGCTCGTAGCCGCGCAGGGTCAGCGGCACGCGCCGGCGCTGGCGGTCCTCCATCCAGGCCCCGGGCTCGGCGAGCAGCCAGCCGACGACCGACAGCGGCTGCGCGAAGGGCCAGGCCAGCTGCAGGGTCGGCCACATCCCGGGCTCGACGGCGACGAGCAGCTCGTAGTCCTCGCCGTCGCACAGCGCCGCGGTGACGGTGTCGGAGAGCGGCGGCACATCCTCGTGCACCGGCACCTGCTCGGGCAGCAGCAGCAGCCCGCAGCCCGAGGCCTCGGCGAGCTTGCGCGCATCGCCGGCCAGGCCGTCGGAGAGGTCCATCATCGCGTGCACCGCCGCCTGCCGCGCCAGCCAGCGTCCCTCGGCGAGGCGCGGCTCCGGCCGCAGATGGCGGCCCGAGCGCAGCGAGCCGCCGAGCGGCCCGGTGACGACGAGCAGGTCTCCGGGGCGGCCGCCATGCCGGGTCACCAGCCGGCGCTTCGCCTCGGGGTCGCCCTCGCCCCACACGGTGACGGCGATCACCAGGCGGTCGGAGGCCGTCGTGTCGCCGCCGAGCAGGGGGCAGCGGTGGCGGGCGAGCTCGGCGCCGAGGCCCTCCATGATCGCCAGCGCGTCCCAGCGGCCGGGACAGCAGAGGGCGACGACGGCGCCGGTCGGCAGCGCGCCCATCGCCGCGATGTCGGAGAGCGCGGCGGCAGCGGCCTTGCGGCCGACCAGCGAGGGCGGGTCGGCGGCGGTGAAGTGGCGGCCCTCGACGATCGCATCGGTGCTCAGGCACACCGCGCCCTGCGGCTGCCACACGCAGCAGTCGTCGCCGATGCCGAGCATGCCGGGCGGCGCGGGATGCGCGGCCTGCAGGGCGCGGATCAGCGCCAGCTCGTCCAGGCTCATCCGCGCAGTTCGCGCCGCCGCGCCGCGATGTCAGCGCGCAGCTGCGCGAGGCGCGCCTCGAGCTCGGCGATGCGCCGCGGATCGCCGCCATAGACCGGATGATGCAGGTGGTTGAGCGCCGCGGTCACCGCGCGCTGCTCCTCGAGCAGCGCGTCGAGCACGGGATCGCTGTCGTGGGCATCCTGAGTCGAAGCGGGGCACTCGGCCATGCGGCGCTCGCAGCTTGAACAGCGGCGATTGTGCGCGGCGCGCGCGCGACGGAAGTCGGACCGCGCATCAGGCGCGCTCGCCGAGCTCCGCGCCCGCGACGAAGCGCGCCTGCTCCCCAGGCGCCGCGGTCAGGACCTCGGCGCCGTCCTCGGTGACCAGCACCGTGTGCTCGTGCTGCGCGCTGCGCTTGAGGTCGGCGGTCACCGCCGTCCAGCCATCGTCCCAGGAACGGTGCTTCCAGGTCCCCTGGTTGATCATCGGCTCGATGGTGAAGGTCTGCCCGGGGCGCATGATGAAGGTCGCGCTCGGATCGTCGTAGTGCGGCACCTGCGGATCCATGTGGAAGCTCTCGCCGATGCCGTGCCCGACGAAGGCGCGGACGACGCCGTAGCCCTGGGGCTCGGCGATCGCGCAGATCGCGCGGCCGATGTCGCGGATCGGCCGTCCTGGCCGCACGGCGCGGATGCCGGCGAGCAGGCAGGCGCGCGTGACCTCGATCAGGCGGCGGCTGGCCTCGTCGATGCGGCCGACCGGCACGGTCTCCGAGCAGTCGCCATGCATGCCGTCGAGGTAGATCGTGACATCGATGTTGACGATGTCGCCCTCCTCGAGCGGCCGATCGTCGGGGATGCCGTGGCAGATCACCTCGTTGACCGAGGTGCAGATGCTCTTCGGGAAACCGCAGTAGCCGAGCGTCGAAGGGTAGCCGCCGCGCGCGATGTAGGCCTCGTGGGCGATGCGGTCGAGCTCGTCGGTGGTGATCCCGGGGCGCACCGCGGCCTTGCAGATCTCGAGCACCTCGCGCGCGGCGCGGCAGGCAGCGCGCATCCGCGCGATCTGCTCCGGGGTCTTGATCGTCTCCTTGGGCCGCGGACCGGGCCGGCCGTCGGGGCGCAAGGCGTAGTCCGGGCGGGGGATGTGCGGCGGCACGCTGCGCCGCGGCGAGACGCGGCCCGGCCGCACCGGACGCAGCTCGGAGGGCAGCCGCCCGACCTCGCGGCCGAAGTCGGCGACGACATCGCGCGGCTGGTGGCAGCGCTTGTATTTGCGGCCGGAGCCGCACCAGCAGGGGTCGTTCGGGCCGAGCATCCGATGGTTCACCCCCGCCAGCCTACCGCGCCGAGCGGGCCTGACGAGCGCATCGGCCGGCCTGCTTCCGCGCCGTGCCGCATCGTCAGCCTGCAGCGATGCGCCGCGCCATCTTCACCGCCCATGCCCCCGCCGCGATCGGTCCCTACAGCCAGGCCGTGGTCTGCGGCGACCTTCTGTGGTGCTCCGGCCAGCTCGGCGTCGATCCCGCCACCGGCCAGCTGGTCGAGGGCGACGCCGCGGCCCAGGCCGAGCAGTGCCTGCGCAACCTGGCGGCGATCTGCGAGGCCGCGGGCGCCAGCCTGCAGCAAGCCGTGCGCTGCACCGTGTATCTGACCGACATCGCCGACTTCGCCGCGGTCAATGCGGTCTACGCGCGCTGGTTCAGCGAACCCTATCCGGCGCGCGCCACCGTGCAGGTCGCGGCGCTGCCGCGCGGTGCACGCATCGAGATCGACGCCGTCGTCGCCCTGCGCTCAGGGGTGCAGGATCGCCCGTAGCCGGGGCACCCAGCGCCGCGCCGGCAGCGGCACCCGCTCCTCCGGCAGGTTGCCGCGCACGCTCTCCCAGGCCGCGCGCACCTGCGAGACCGTGCGGCGCGCGCAGCGCTGGGCGTCGGCGAGGTCGCGGTCCGTGCGGTCATCGAGGAAGCCCTCGACCAGCGCCTTGAGTTGCGCATCGCTGAGCCCGCTCTGCGGCGGCGTGGCCGCGCCCTCGAGGGCCGGCTGCTCCGGCAGCGTCGGCAGCATGGCGCCCAGCGAGGCCGCAGCGATGATCCGCAGCCAGGCGATGTGCTCGAGATTGATCAGGAAGTCCTCGCCCTGCGCCGTCGTCAGGCGCAGCCAGCCGCGACCCCAGGCGCGCACCTGCCCGCGCAGCGTGCGCTCGGCGACCCGCAGCTCCACGGAGCTGCCTGGCGGCAGCTGGACGGCGAGCCACTGCGTCATGCCCGGCGTATATGAGCGCGGCGAGCCTGTCACGCGCTGCCCTGGCATCGCCGAGCGCCGGCATGTAATCGGGCGCGATGCGAGACCTCGCGCGCGGCGCGCTGCTCGCCGTCCTCGGGGTGGCAGCGCTGGCGGCGGGCGACGGGTGGCGGCCGGCCGAGCACCCGGCGCCGCTGCTGCGACCGCTCAGCGGCCTGACGCGGCCGCTGCGCACGCTGCTCATCGCCAGCGAAGTGCCCGGCCGCCTGCTCGGCCCGGTGCCGGCGCTCGGCGAGCGCATCGCCGACGGCAGCGCGCTCCTGATCGACGACGCCTGGGCGCGGGCGGATGCCGCCGTCGCGCGCGCCCAGCTCGCGGCCGCCCGCGCCGCCGCCGACCACCAGCGCCGCGAGGCCGAGCGCTGGGAGCAGCTGCGGCGCGAGGGCCGCGCCGCCGAAGCCGAGCGTGCGGCCGCGCAGCACGCCGCCGAAGCCGCAGCGCTGGCGGTCGGCGTCGCCGAAGCCGAGCTGGCGCGGCTCGAGCTGCGCTTGGCGCGCCACCGTCTGCCGCTGCCCGCCGGCTGGCAGGTGCTGCGCCGCTGGCGCGAAGCCGGCAGCCTGGTGCAGCCCGGCGAGCCGATCCTTGAAGTCGGCGACCTCTCGGCGCTCGTCGTCACCGTGCACGCCCTGCCCGAGGAGCTGCCGGCCCTGCCGACCGCCGAAGCGACGGTCGAGGGCCGACGCTTCCCGATCCAGGCCGTGCGCATCGGCCTGCTCGCCGATGCGCAGACGCGCAAGCTGCCCGTAGAGCTCGAGCTGCCGGCCGCGGCCGGCTGCGGGCGCGAGGCCGTGATCACGCTTCGCCTGCCGGATCCGCTCGGCGCCGTGCTCGTGCCCAAGCGCGCGATCCTCGCCGACCTCGATGGCCGCTTCGTCACCGCCCGCGACGGTCGGCGCATCGCCGTCCGCATCGTGCGCGAGCTCGGCGAGCACTGCGCGGTGCTGCCGTCGGCCGAGCTGCTGGCCAGCGAGCTGCTGCTGCCGCCATGAAGGCGCTGATCCGCTTCGGCCTGGCGCAGCGCCGGCTGCTGCATGCGCTGCTGGCGGCGCTGCTCGCCTACGCGCTCGTCGTCGTCCTGCCGAAGATCCCGATCGAGCGCTACCCGAATGTCGACTTCGGCGAGGCGGTGATCTTCGTCAGCTGGCCCGGCGCGACCGCCGACGACATCGAGCAGCTCGTCGTGCGGCCGCTCGAGGAGGCGATCCGCGGCGTCGACCGCTTGGAGTTCGTCCGCGCGACGGCGCGCGACGGCTACTGCGAGTTCAGCATCAAGTTCGAAGACGACAGCGACTACGCCCGCCAGTTCGACGACCTGCGGCTGCGCGTCCTCGCGGTGCAGCCGCGGCTGCCGCTCCACGACGGCAAGCCGCTGTCGCCGACGATCACCCGGCTGGAGACCGATGCCTGGCTGCCGGTCATCCAGGCCAACCTGATCGCCGAGGACCCCGAGCGCTGCGATCTGCTCCGCCTCAGCCAGCTCGCGCGCGCCCTCGCCGACCGCGCCGCCGCCATCCCCGGGATGAAGCGCGTCGAGGTCGAGGGCGCGCCCGAGCTGCGGGCCGAGATCGTCCTCGATCCAGCGGCCTTGCAGCGGCACGCGGTCAGCGTCGATCAGGTGCTTGCCGCCCTGCGCGGCAGCATCGGCGGCTACGCCGCGGGCGCGAGCGCCGCCGGCGGCGTCGCCAAGACCGTCGTCGCCGCTGAGCATCCGCGCACGCTCGCCGACCTCTGGCCCCTGCCGGTGCGTGTCGACGGCGAAGGGCGGGCGTTGACCCTCGGCGAGCTCGCCGACCAGGCGGCGAGCGGGCTGCGCCCGGCGGAGCGGGGCCTGCGCGTGCACTGCAACGGCCGGCCGACGGTGTCGATCAAGGCTCTCAAGGACCCGCAGGCGCGCGCCGCCGAAGTCAAGGAGCGCTTCCAGGCGACGGTCGCCGCCTTCCTCGCCGAGCGCGCGCCGGAGGGCATCCGCGTCGTCTACAACCTCGATGCCAGCGAGCGGGTCGCGGTGTCGCTGGGCGTCCTGACGAGCGCCCTGGCGCAGGGCAGCGCGCTCGTCCTGCTCGCGCTGCTCGTGTTTCTCGGCTGGCGGATGGCGGTGCTGTCGGTCACCGGGATCCTCGCGGCCTTCGTCGGCACCCTCGTCGTCATGTACCTCGGCGGCCACAGCCTCAACGAGATCACCCTGATCGCGCTGGTCCTCGTCGCCGGCGTCCTCACCGACGATGTCATCGTCGTCGTCGACAATGTGCGCCGGCATCGCGAGGAGGGGGAAGATCCGCTGACCGCGATCGTGCACGGCACCAGCGAAGTCTTCTGGCCGCTGATCGCCGCGGTGACGACGACGCTCGCCAGCTTCCTGCCGCTGCTGATGATGAGCGGTACGACCGGCGAGTTCTTCCGCTTGCTGCCGATCACAGTGGCGCTCGCCCTGCTCGTGTCGCTCGCCGAGTGCCTGCTGATCACCCCGGCGCACATCGCGGACCTCGAACGCTGTTTCGGCCCCGAACCCGTCCGCTCCTTGCCCGGCGACGGTCCGGAGCGCTACCTGCAGCGCACGGGGTTCCAAGGATGGCTGGCGCGCCGCTACGACCGCGTGCTGCGCGTCACCCTGCTCAAGCCGCTCTGGACGGTCGCGGCCGCGTTCGGCGCCCTGCTGCTCGCGCTGCTCATCCTCGTCCAGTCCGCCCTCGCCCCCGACCTCGGCTGGCGGCCGATCCTGCGCATGGCCTTCTTCCCCGAGGACATCCGCGTCGTCAATGTCACGTTGCGCGCGCCGGCCGGCACGACGCTCGCCGACACCGACCGGCTGGCGCGCGCGATCGCCGCCGACATCGCCGAGGATCGCCAGCGCATCCTCTCGGTCGCCGGCATCACCGGCATGTACATCGACCGCGCGTACCGCCCGGTGTGGGGCCCGAACCACGCGGTGCTGCTCGTCGAGCTGTCGCTGGCCGGCAGCGACCAGGATGCGCGGACGACCGTGGCCGGGCTGCGCGCCCGCCTCGAAGAGCGCTGGGAGCGCGCGGGCGTGCGGCTCGATGTCAGTCCGCAGAAGGACGGGCCGCCGACCGATGCCCCGCTGGTCGCGCGTTTCGCCAGCGAGGATCCGGCGGCGGCGATGCGCGCCGCGCGCGCGCTGCAGTCGTATCTTGCGGAGCAGAGCGCTAGCGGCCGCCTGCCCGGGATCGTCGATCTCGCCGACGACATCGCCTACGGCGAGCGCATCGTGTTCCGCGCCGACCCCCTGCGCTGCGCAGTGCGCGGGCTGACGCCGCAGCAGGCCCTGGCCTTCGTCGCCGGCGCCAACGAGGGCGCTTATGTCGGCGACCTGCGCCTGAGCGATCGCGATCTGCCGATCGTCGTCCGCCTGCCGCGAGCGATCAGCGAGGACCCCGCCGCCCTCGCTGAGGTGCCGATGCTGACAGCGCCGGATGGCCGCCAGCTCCGTTTCTCCGATCTCGGCGCCTTCGTGCTCGAGGAGGCCCCCGCGCAGCTGGTGCGGCGCGACTACCGGCGCACGATCACGGTGCTCGCAGACCTGCATCCCGACAGCCCGCTGTCGCCCGCGCACCTGGTGGCGGCGGTGCGCAGCTGGTGGCAGGGCGTGCGCCATCAGTACCCGCAGGTCGACCTCGCCTTCGGCGGCGAGGCGGAAGCGACGGCGCGCAGCCTGGCGAGCCTGGCGCAGGCCTTCGCCATCGCGCTCGCGGTCATCATCGGCATCCTCCTGGCGCAGTTCCGCTCATGGCGTCCGACCCTGCTCGTCCTGACCAACATCGCTTCGGCCTTCGTCGGGGTCACGGTGATGATGGGGCTGCTCGGCCTCGCTTGCTGGCTGCTGCCTGAAGGCTGGGTGCACCCCGAGCGCGCCTCGTTCACGGTGCAGACCTTCATCGCGATGGTCGCGCTCGCCGGCATGGTCGTCAACGAGGGGCTGATCCTGCTCGCCTTCGTCGAAGAACGCCGCCACGAGGGCCTGCCATTGCCGCAGGCCCTGCGCCTGGCCGCGCATCAGCGGCTGCGCCCGATCCTGATGACGACGCTGACCACCGTCGCGGGCCTCCTACCGATGGCGATCGGGATCCCGGATTTCTCGATCGCATGGAGTCCGATGGCGACAGCTTTCGTCGCCGGCGTCGGCATGAGCACCTTGCTCACCGTCCTCGTACTGCCCGCCGCCTACCGCCTGATCGCGCGCCGCGATCCGCCGGCAGCGCAAGCTGCCCCGCCGCCGGCTTGAGAGAGAGGGACCGGCAGGATAGTAAGCTGCATGCAGCAGGCAGCCGGCAAGGCCGAACCCGTGCGCCTCGATCCAGAGCGGCGCTCGCCGCAGATCAGCCGCGTCGAATCCATCCTCCGCGAGCGGGTGGTCGGGCAGCACGCCGCCATCGAGTGCGTGCTCGACTCCTTCTCGAAGATCCTCGCTGGCATCCGCAACCCGGAACGGCCGCTGCTGACGCTGCTCTTCCTCGGCCCCACCGGCGTCGGCAAGACCGAGACCGTCAAGGCCCTTGCGGAAGCGATTTTCGGCAAGCGCAATGCTTTCGTCCGTGTCAACTGCCAGGAGTTCTCGAGCGAGTTCACGGTCTCCAAGCTCTTCGGCAGCCCCCCCGGCTATGTCGGCAACGACATCGAGCCGATGCTCTCGCAAGACAACCTCGACCGCCACCACAAGGAGGCGCAGGCCGAAGGGCGCGGCGTGTTCGCCGATGGCGACGGCAAAATCGCCAAGCTCTTTCCGCAGGTCAAGAACCACTACCTGTCGATCGTGCTGTTCGACGAGATCGAGAAAGCGCATCCCAAGCTGTGGAACGCGCTGCTCGGCCTGATGGAAGACGGGCATCTGACGCTCGGCAACAACAAGGTCGTCGATTTCACGCGTTCGATCATCGTCATCACTTCCAATGTCGGCGCCGCCGAGATGAGCGAGACGCTGCGCCGGCGCACCATCGGCTTCGATGTGCAGACCGACCACGAAGCGCTGAACTCCGATATCAAGGCGCGCGCGATCGAGGCCGCCAAGGAAGTGTTCCCCTACGAGTTCCTCAACCGCTTCGACGACATCATCTGCTTCCGCGTCCTGACCCGCGATGACCTGAAGAGGATCCTCGACCTGATGCTGCAGGATGTCTACAAGCGCCTGCTCAATGCCCAGGTGCCGATCATCCTGCACTACAGCAAGCCGTTCCTCGCCCACCTCCTCAAGGAAGGGACCGATCCGCAGTTCGGCGCGCGGCCGATGCGCCGCGCCGTCGAACGCTTGATCGTCGCGCCCCTCGCACGGCTCATCGCCAGCGGACAGATCAAGGCCGGCGATGTCATCACCGTCCGCTTGCAGCACGGCGAGCCCTGCTTCTACAAAGATGCCGCCGCAGCGAGCGGCGGCATCGTCCATT